>CAIXEV010000329.1 GCA_903918555.1 uncultured bacterium
CGCGGCGTCTTGGCCGAGGACGGCGACCTTCATCCGACCGTGCTTGTCAACGAGATTTTCCTGCGTATCGGACGAAACCCGCCCCGCGCGTGGGACAGTCGGCGGCACTTTTTCGGCGCCGTCTCGCAGGCCTGCGAGCAGGTGCTCGTCGACCTCGCGCGTGCGCGCCAGACGCTGAAGCGCGGCGGCGGAAAGCAGCCTGTCCCGCTCACCTTCGTCGCGGGCGAACTCGCGCAAGCGGCGTCGGCGCGCACCGCCGCCGATGCGGGTCTTCCGGCCGCGCTCGATGCCCTCGCGCGCGAGTACCCGCGCGCGGCCGAAGTCGCGCGGCTCCGCTACATGCTCGGATTTCCAACGGCCGAGACGGCCCGCATTCTCGGCGTCAGCGAGTCGACGGTCGAGAAGGACTGGGCGTTCGCCCGCGCGTGGCTCCGGCGCGCGCTCGCTCGTGCGGAATAGCTTCATGCCTCCTGCTTCCGTGACGGACGCACCGCGCGATCGCGCATGAAACCAACGATGAGCGAGCAAGTCGATCCATCCGCACAGCGCCGCGCGCGCATCCAGGAGGCCTTCGCGGAGGCGATCGACACGCCGACGCTCGCGCGCGCCTCCGTGCTTGCTCGGCTGCGGGCCGAGGATCCTTCGGTCGCGGATGAAGTCGAGTCGCTTCTTCAATACCACGGCGCAAGCACGCCTGAACCCGAGTGGTTCGCGCAGCCTGTCCTTGCGGGCGTGCTCGGCGCCACGATCGCCGGCTGCACCGTCGAGCGACTGATCGGGTTCGGCGGCATGAGCATGGTGTACGCCGCAACCGAGCAGTTTCCGCGGCGAAAGGTGGCGCTCAAGCTGGTGCGGCCCGAGCGGCTCACGCCCTCGGCGCAGCGCCGACTCCGCGTCGAGGCGGAGGCGCTCGCACGGCTTCAGCATCCGAACATCGCGCAGGTGTTCTCCGCGGGCGCCCATCGCCTCGCGTCGAACGACGGAACCATCGCCGCGCAGGAGTTTCCCTATCTCGTGATGGAGCTCGTGCCGAGCGCGCAGCCGATCACGCGCTTCGCGAACGAACGCAAGCTCGGCGTGCGCGAGCGCATCCTGCTCGTCGCGTCCATCGCCGATGCGATCGAACACGCGCATCGCGCCGGCGTGATTCATCGCGATATCAAGCCGGGAAATGTGCTCGTCGGACCCGACGGCGTTCCGAAGGTCATCGACTTCGGCATCGCCGCCGTCTCCGACTCGACGGTGACCGCAGCAACCGAAGGCCCGATGGGAACGCTCGCCTACATGAGCCCGGAGCAGGCGCGCGGCCGCGACACCGACACGCGCAGCGATGTGTGGGGTCTTGGCGCGCTGCTCTACGACCTGCTCGCGGGGCGTCCGCCGTTCGACGCGACCGAATCATCGCTCGCCGCGCATCTCGATCGCCTGCTGCAAGGCAATCTCGCACCGATCGCGCCGCTTGTTGCTGCGAAACTCGGCGACGACGCCGCGTCGCAGGCCCCGGCCGCGACCGACGCCGTGCTGCGAATGGCGCTCGCACCTGAGCCGACGAACCGATACCGAAGCGCTGCCGACTTCGCGGAAGAACTCCGCAATCTCCTCGACGGTCTCCCGCTTCGAGCGCGCGCGGATGCGCGATGGGACGCGACGCGACGCGCCATGCACAGGTATCGCCGCGCCATCGCAGTCGCGGCGGGATTTGCGGCCGTGGTGACCACCGCGCTCGTGATCGTCTCGATTTCCCTCGCCCGCACGAAGGCCGCGAACGAGCGCGCGCAGTGGTCGAGCTATGTCGCTTCGATCAGCGCGGCAAGCGGTCTCCTCGACCAAGGCGATGCAAGCGCCGCGTGGACGATGCTCGATTCGGCGCCGCCCGAACACCGCAGCTGGGAGTGGAACGCCCTCGCGCGACGCGCGGATCCCGCGATCCGGCGCGTCGAGTTCGGACGGCAGCTCTTCGACGAGAACTCCGATCCACGCGGGCGCCTCAACCAGGTCTACGACCTCGCCTACTCGCTCGATGGCTCGACGCTCTTCGTCGCTGCGACCGCCTATCTCGCTGCGATCGATGCGAAGACGCTTCAGGACCGCTGGTGCAAAGAGCATCCCAAGGATTTCGCCGCGTGGCGGCATCGGCCGCTTGCAAGTGGCGGCTCCATCGCGGTCGATCTCCTGCAATCAATCGTGCGGATCGACGGATCAGGCGCGATTCTTCGGAAGCGAAGCTTCGGGTCGGTGCGATTTCTCGTCACCGACGCCGCGCAGCGCCGCGTGTTCGTAACGAACGACACTCGGATCGAGGAGATCGACCCCGACTCCCTCGCGCCGTTGCGCGTGTATCCCATCGACCCGCCGTTCCCGCGGCCAATCACGGGGCTCGCATGCTCGCGCGACGCGACACGGCTCGCCGCGTGCGATGAGAGCGGGAGCATCATCGTGTGGGATGTCGCAACCGGACTCGTGCGATGGCGTGGCACTCCGACGCCCAACTCCGCGGAGGTCCGCGCGCTCGCATTCTCGCGGGATGGCGATCGGCTGGCCGCGTGCGGCACAGGCTTCGTCAGCATGCTCGAATCGGAGAACGGCCGCACGCTCTGGAAGATCGACACTCCCCCGAGAGGTCCGAGCGTTCTCGCCTTCCTCGCCGACGATCGCGCCGTGGTGGTCGGCAACTTCGATGAGTCGATCGATGTTCGCGACGCCGCGACCGGCGAGCGGATCCGCGGAATGCACGGCGCACACAGCCAGTTGTGGTCGCTGGCGGTGTCGCCCGATGGAAGCACCTTCGCGGCGGGCGCGTTCAATGCCACCGCGAGCATCGTCCCTGTCGACGCAGACTCGGAGATCCGCGGGATTCCGCTCGATGGCTCGGCCGTCCGCAGCGTCTCGTCCGGCCGCCGCACGGTGGCCGCGACCGCGGACGGCGGCCTGTTCGAGATCGAAGGCCGCGCCGCACGCCGCATTCCGATCGATGGACGCGCGTCGGTCGTCCGCGAGGCGCCCGACGGCACGCTCCTTGTCGGACTCGATTCGGGCATCGCGTGGCTTGACGGGGAAAACCGCGAGATTCGCCGCGCACCCACTGCGTCGCGCGTCGAGGCGATCGGCACGGTCGACGGCGGACGCATCGTCGTGGCGCGGCTGCTCGACGGCTCGCATGTCGGCGTCGATGCGGACAGCGGGCAGATTCGATGGTCGCAGACCGAAATGCGGGAGCACGCAGGCGTCGCCATCGACACCGCGGTGCCAAACAAACTGCTGCTCGCGCGCGGCACGCTGCGTACCGTTTTGCTCGTCGACCTCATGTCGGGCGCGACGACGACGCTCGAGCACTCGTTCGAGTATCCGCGCGTGGCCGCGCTCGCCCCCGATCGAAGCATGATCGCGCTCGGAACCATCGAGGCAAACGGCGAGCTCGCGCTGATGGACGCCTCCGACTTTCACACGATCGATCGCCTGCCGAATCACCGCAGGCCCGTGCATGCGATCGCGTGGTCGCCCGACGGCTCGCGCATTGCATCCGCAAGCGTCGACAACACCGTGCGCATCTGGCATGTCGAACGCCGGATCGAGATCCTGACGGCGTGGCGGGGCGCGTGCAACGATCTCGCATTCGACGCGCGCGGCCGACTATGGCTCGCGTGCAATGACGGCATGCTGCGCGTGATCGACGGTAGCCCGAAGGAAACGCTCACTGGGTCACGGCTTCCGCTCAGCGCAGCGCTGCGTCCGCTCAGCGCAGCGCTGCGTCCGCTCAGCGCAACGCTGCATCCATGAGCCACGCGAGTTCGTCGTCGGCGTCTTCGGCGGCGATGCCCTCTTCGGCGAGCGTCTCGCGCAAGGCAGCGTCGAAGCGCGCGGCCCCGCGCGCGGCACGAGTGCGCGCGTCGGCGGTCGTGATGCCGCGTTCGCGCGCGATTCGCGTGGTTTCCGCGCCTTCGAGCGCGGTGCGGCGGTAGATCTCCCACGCGTCGGCGTCGTTCTCGGCGTGCGACGCGCGCGCCGCGCGCTGCGACGCTTCGGCGATTCCCGCGCGCGCCCACGCGCGCTCGAACGCCTCGAACGCCTGCGGATCAAGCGGCGTCTCGCACGGCTGCTTGCAGTCGCAGCCGCTGCACGCGCCGGTCGACTTGCGCGCCTCGCGCACTTCCGAGAGCAACGCGCGCACCACCGCGCGCCGGAACGGGAGCATCGCTTCGCCTGCGGCGCGCTCGATCGCGGCGCCCGCGGTGAAACGCGAAGCAAACCCGTCGACATCGTCGATCCACGCAAGCCGCGCGCACGCGAGATACGCGCGCACCGGCTCGGTCGCCCGCTTGGCGAGCGCGGCCGTCATCGCCGGCTCTCCACCGCAGCGACCTTGAGATCAAGGAGCCGCGCGTTCGGCTCGACGCCGCCGCGGTAGCGGTCAAGGCCCGGCTCGATCACGAGGTCAAGCCTCATGTTCTTCTCGAGCGACGCGGCATGCTGCGCTCCGTCCCACCACTGGATGCGCAGGAAACTCGGGCGGCCGAAGCGCTCCTGGCTCACGACGAGCTCGAGATGCCTCACGGCGCCCGCCTTGCCGAACGGCCGCATCTGCGTGAGCCTCGCGCCCTCGATGAGGAGCGCGGGCTTCCGGTTCTCGCGTCCGAACGGCGCAAGCTGGTCGATCTCCTGCACGGTCGCGATGTCGAGCTCGCCGAGCTCGCACGCCGAGTCGATCGAAAGCGGCGGCCGCTGCTCGTCGGCCGGCGGCAAGAGCGCGTCGACCTCGCGCGTGAACGCCTCCGCGAACCGCGCGACCGCATCGGGCCCCGACGCCGTCACGCCCGCGGCCATCGCGTGGCCGCCGAAGTTCAGGAGATGCTCCTTGCACGCCGCCAGCACCTTGTGGAGCTCGACTCCATCGACGCTGCGGCCCGAGCCCTTGTAGACATCCTTGTTCCTCGTGAACAGGATCACGGGGCACGCGTAGCGGTCGACCAGCTTCGAGCACACGATTCCGACGACGCCGAGGTTCCACGAGTCGTCGCAGAGCACGATGCCGCGCGGCCGCGTGCCCGAGGCAAGCTGCGGCCGAAGCTGGTCGAGCGTGGCCTCGAAGATTCGGTTCTCTTCCTTCTTGCGGTCGGCGTTGAGGCCTTCGAGTTTCGCCACGATTTCCGCGGCGCGCCGCGCGTCCGCGGTCGTGAGCAACTCGACCGCCTCCTCGGGATGCCCCATGCGCCCGCACGCGTTCAAGCGCGGAGCCACGCGGAACGCGATCTGCTCGGCGTCGACTTGATCGGCGACGCGCGCGGCCTCGAGCAGTTCGTCAAGCCCAGGTATACCCGTCGAGCGCGCAAGCGTCAGCCCACGCGCCACGATCACGCGGTTCTCGCTGAGCAGCGGCACGACATCGGCGACGGTGCCGATCGCAGCGAGCGGCAGGAGCGTGAGCAGCCGGTCCTGAAAGACCTTCGGCAGGCGCTCCGAACCGCACCAGCGCTCGGCGATCATCCACGCGAGCTTCCACGCGACGCCCGCGCCGCAGAGCTCGCCGAAACGCTGCTCTCCCGGCAGCCGCGGGTGAACCACTGCGCGCGCGACCGGCACTTCGTGCGACGGATGCAGCTCGTGGTGGTCGGTGATGACGAGCTCGAGCCCGATGTCGCGCGCGTGCGCGGCCTCGCGGATCGCCGACACGCCGCAGTCGACGGTGATCACCGTCTCGATTCCATCGGCACGCAGCGCGTCGAGCGCGTCGCGGTTGAGGCCGTAGCCCTCCTCGATGCGGTGCGGCACATAGGTGCGGACAGGCGCCGACGGCGCGATCGCCCGCAGCATGTGCCACAGGATCGCGGTCGCCATGATGCCGTCCACGTCGTAGTCGCCGTAGATCGCGAGGCGCTTGCCGGAGCGCAGCGCCTCGCACACGGCGTCGGCGGCCTCGCTCATGCCGTGCATCGCCTTGGGCGACTGCAGCTGCTTGAGGTTCGGGCGGCAGAAGGCCTCGCGCTCGTCGAGCGACCTCAGCCCGCGGCCCTCGAAGAGCCGGTCAAGCAGCCCCCCCGCGTCGGTACGGGACTGGGGGCGAATCCACCGCCGCGCAGGAAACTCCATGCGGCGAGTGTACCCGCCGCGCAGAACCTGCCGCGGACCTTGCCGACGACCGCGGAACGCGTTCGAAAGCCCGCCTGAGCGGCGCGTTTTTGCCCGATTCGCTCTCCCCGCTTCCCCCGACTGCCGATGCCCGATCTACGCTCCGCTCCCGCCTCGGGCAGTGGCGGATTCGGGAGAGTCCAATGTCAGACACGGCAACCCAATCTTCGACGCGACGACTCAAGACGGTCCTTCTGTTCGGTGCCCCCGGCGCCGGCAAGGGAACGCAGGGCAAGATCCTCGGCAAGGTCCCGGGGTTCTTCCACCTCGCCTGCGGCGATGTGTTCCGCTCGCTCGACATGTCGTCGGAGCTCGGCAAGAAGTTCATGTCGTACTCGTCACGCGGCGAGCTCGTTCCTGACGAACTCACGATCGAGATGTGGCGCCAGAACATGCACGCGCAGACCGTGCTCTCGATCTACAAGCCGAATGTCGACCTGCTGGTGCTCGACGGCATCCCGCGCAATGTCACGCAGGCGAAGGCGCTCGAGAAGCATCTCGAGGTGCTCGCCGTGCTCCACCTCGTGTGCCCCGACATCGAGGCGATGGTGATGCGCATGCGCCGCCGCGCGCTCAAGGAGAACCGCATCGACGACGCCGATGAGAAGGTGATCCGCAAGCGCTTCGAGGTCTACGACCGCGAGACGCGCCCGGTGCTTGCGTGCTATCCGAACGAGATCGTGCACGAGGTGAACGCGATGGGCTCGCCCGCCGAGGTTCTCCAGCATGTGCTCGAGGTGATCGTTCCGATTCAGAACGAGCATTTCCGCAATCCGCTGTCTTGAGCGGCCGCCGCTTGCGGCGGCAGCCTTAACTTGAGCGGCCGCCGCTTGCGGCGGCGGCCTTTGGCGGAAACCCATCGGAGTGAATCCGATGGGTTTCTGGTAGGCGTTGCTTGATCGACCTGCCGCTTGCGGCGGCGGGCTTAACTTGAGCGGCCGCCGCTTGCGGCGGCGGCCTTTGGCGGTCAGGTCTTCGGCGTGATCGACGCGCGGTTTACCGCAGACCGCGGATTTCGGTCGCCAGCGCCTCGAGCGCTGCTTCGACCTGCTCGCGGGTCGACTGATCGGGGTTCGACATCACGCGGCCGATCAGGAGTTCAAGGCGCTTTCGCATGCCGTTGATCAGCTCGGGGTCCTTGCCGGCCAGCTGCAGCGCGGCCAGCTGCTTGCGCAGCAGCTCGGGATTCACGGGCGCCCGCGCCGCAGCCTGCTCGCGAGCGGGGAACTCGACCACCGTCGCGCCAGGAAGGAACCGCCGACGCGCCTCCTCGATCTGCGCCTGACGCTGCGGCGCCATCGCGTTCACCACGCCGCCGCCCTGCGCGTCGCCGCGCTCGTTGAGATCCTCGGTCGACCCGAGGCGCAGCTTCAGCTTGAGTTCGTCGACGCGCTCGAGCCCGTCGTCGCCGACCATCACCTTGCCCTCGGCGTCGCGCTTCGTGCGGCGCACCATGAGGCCCACCTCGACGCCGGGCGGCAGCGACTGGACGGCGCGGATGAGGTCGCTTCGGTCGAGAAGCGGCTGGCCTTCGACCGAGCTGATGAGGTCGCCGACCTGCAGCACGCGCTCCGCGGGCATGCCAGGAACGAGTCCGGTCACGCGGACGCCGGTCGTGCGCATGATCGGCCCTTCCATGCGGATTCCGAGCGCGCCGCGCGGCGCAAGCATGATGCGCTGCTCGAGCACCGACACGATCGCGTGGCGCGCATCGTTCGAGAGATCGCGGCGCAGGAGAAGCGCCATCAGTTCCTCGGCCGTCGCCTTGCGCGCGACGAGCTGCTCGCGCGCGGACGCACGCTCCGCGAACGCATCGGATTCGAACTGGCGCGCGAGGCGCACGAGATCCGCCGGGACCTCGATGCGCGAGAGCTCCGCATCGCTCGGCAGCGGCATCGGCTCGACGGGCGCCTGCAGGACCTGACCGTTCATGTCGATCATCACGGCCGCGTTCGGATTGCCGAGTGGCTTGACCTTGGTCTGCAGCCGGCCGGTCGGCTCGACGGGCGCGGTCTGCGCGAGGATCAGCGTGGCGAACGCGAGCGCGATCTGCATGGAAAGAGAGTAGCACGGGTTTGGGCCGATGCGCCCCCTGCGCCGGGGATTCGGGCAAGCCCGAGAAGACTTCCCCTGCCGCGCCGCGCTACTGGGCTTCCTGCTCGATCACCGAGACGATCGCGCGGGTCCGCTGGGCGATCCAGTCGACGAGGCTCGCGGTGGCGCGGAGGAACGGCGCCGGGGCGATGCCCGCGAAATCCCCGTCGCGGGCGATCGGCGACGCGGCCTCGGCGGTGATCGCCGACATCATGAGCCACGGCACGAGCGGCGCGATCTCGCGCAGGTCGGTGGCGGGCGCGGCCGCGTATCCCGCGAGGAAGGCGCGGAGATTCTCGGGGTCGAGGCCGACCTGCCACTCGAGCGGATCGTCGCCCGCGCGCTGCTTCACGGAGAACTGGAGGCACGCGTTCGCGATCTCGGCGGCCACCGACTCGTGGCGCGCGCTGTCGAAGTCGATGACGGCGCCGAGCGTGTCGCCGTACCAGAGCGTGTTGCCGGGGTGGAAGTCGCCGTGGCAGATCGCGGTGCGCTGGAGCGCGAGCCCCTTCGCGTTCAGCTTCGCCTCGCCGAGGTGCAGGTAGGACAGGAGGAGCTCGACCGATGCGCCGAGCATCTCCCGGTCGCTCTCGCTGCAGCGCGCGAGCGCCTTCTCCCTCGCCTGCTCGAGCATCGCGCGCACGGGCTCCGGCTCGCTGAATCCGCCGAGCGGAAGCTCCTCGAGAAGCTCGATCTCGGCGAAGGCTCCGTGCATGCGCGCGAGCGCGATGCCGGTGGCGCGCGCCTGCTCGGCGTGGCGCGCGTAGCGGGTGCCGGGAACCCAGTGGTAGAGCTCGTACAGCCGGCCGCCGAAGTCGAGGAGCGAGCCGCCGCTCTTCAGCGTGGCGAGGCTCGCGACGGGAACGCCGCCGCGCGCGGCGATCTGCTGGAGCTTGTGGCTTGCGGCCGCGCGCGTGCGGTCGGAGTCGAGCAGCCGGCCGGCCGCGCGGCGCTTGAGGAGGAACTCGCCGCGCTCGGCGACGAGCTTGAGCTTCGCGGCGCGGCGCGAACCGCGGCGATACTCGCGGATCTCGCGGATGACGCCGATGTCGAAGTGGGACATCACCTGCGCGATCTCGCGGGCGCTGAAGCGCTCGCGCGACGCGGCGCGGGGATCCTCGCTGGGCTTCGCGCCGTTGCGAGGCGCGTGGAAATGGTCTGGCGGCTCAGGCTGCACCATGCGTTCCCCAGCTGTCTCGCGCGCTCACGCGCCGACGCGTGCCGGTCGGGGCGGAGATCACTCGGCGTTCGCCGCCTGCTCCTTGATTCGGTCGATCGCGGTCTTCATCTCGACCACCTTGCGGGCGATCTCGACATCCTGCGACTTGCTGGCGATGGTGTTCGCCTCGCGCAGCATCTCCTGCGAGAGGAAGTCGAGCGTGCGGCCCGCGGGCTCGGGGTGCTTGGGCGAGATCACCTGCTCGAACTGGTCGAGGTGGCCCGAGAGGCGCGTCACTTCCTCGGCGACATCGGAGCGCTCTGCGAACACCGCGACTTCGCGCAGGAGATCGGCCTCGGCGGCGACGGCGCCGACCTCGGTGAGGAGCGAGTTCATCCGGTTGCGGAGGCGGTCCTGGTAGGCGTTCGTCGCGTGCGGGGCGCGGTTGGCGACGACGGCGAGCGCGTCGCGGATCGACTGGCCGAAGCGCGTGAGCTCGCGGGCGATTCCCTCGCCCTCGCGGGCGCGCATCTCGAGGACGCGCGTGCAGGCTTCGTCGAGGAGTCGCAGCACGACGGGTCGCGCGAACTCGACGATCTTGTCGACGCCGTCGGTGCGCAGGACGCCGGGCACGGTGAGGAGCGCGCCGAGGTCGACGGTGGCGCGGTCGCGGAGTTCGATGGGAAGCGCGGCGAGGAGCGCTGTGAGCGCGGTGCGCGCTGCGGCGGGGTTGACCTCGGCCGCAGCGACGGAGCCGCCCGGCACGAAGCGCACGAGCACCATCACGCTGCCGCGCGCGAGGCGCTTGGCGACGGCGGTCTCGATCTCGGTCTCGAGCGTCGAGAGCTCCTCGGGCACGCGGACCGTCGCCTTGAAGAAGCGGTTGTTGACGCTCTTGATCTCGACGGCGAAGCGGCAGCCTTCCGCTTCTGCGGATGCTGCACCGAAGCCGGTCATCGAGCGAATCATGCGGTTGCCTTGGTGGCTGGATCAGCCGCCGGTCGACGGAGCTGCGGGCGCGGGCTCGGTCGCGGGGGCCGGCGCGGGAGCGGGTTCGGTCGCAGGCGGGGTCGTGCCTTCGGCGGGAGCCGGCGTGGTCGCGGGTGCGGTGGTCGCGTCCGCGGGCGCGGGTGTGGGCACGGTCGTGCCATCGGCGGGCGCTGTCGTGCCATCGGCGGGCGCTGTCGTGCCATCGGCGGGCGCGATGGTCGACGCAGGGGTTGCCGGCGCGTTGCGCATCACATTGCCCGTGATGTTCAGGCCGATCGCAAGCAGCAGGTAGATCGCGAACGCGCTGATCGTCGCGACCGTGAGCGCGTCGCCCGTTCGTCCACCGAACGCGGTGTCGGTGCCGCCGCCGCCGCCGAACGCGCCGGAGAGGCCGCCACCCTGCGGGCGCTGGACCAGGATGATCAGCACGAGCGCGATGGAGACGACGATGAAGAGGACGGTCAGGACGGCGAAGAAGATCTGCATGGCTGAAACCGATCTGTCGGTCGGACGGACACTTGCGCTGGCCGCCGGCGGCGGTTGGCGCGCTTAGGTTCGACGCGAGGATGCGGCGGCGATGATGGCTGCGAAGTCGGTCGCGTTGAGTGACGCGCCGCCTACGAGTCCACCGTCGATCTCTTCGCGAGCAAAGAGATCGGCCGCGTTCTTCGCGTTCACCGAGCCGCCGTAGATGACACGGGCCTGCTCGGAGAATCGAACACTATACATGGAGGCCAGCGTCTTCCGCACGGTTCGGTGGGCTTCGGCGGCGTCATCGGGGGTCGCGGTGCGGCCGGTGCCGATCGCCCAGACGGGTTCGTAGGCGACGACGAGGGTGGCGAGCGCGTCCTCGGAATGTCCCGCGAGCGAGCCGCGGAGCTGGGTTTCGATGACGGCGTGGGCGCGGCCGGCGTCGCGTTCGGCGAGGGTTTCGCCGACGCAGAGGACGGGGGTCAGGCCGGCTTCGAGCGCGCGGGCGATCTTCTTGGTGAGGAGCGCGTCCGTCTCGCCGAGGCCGTGGCGACGCTCTGAGTGACCGATAAGTGTTGCGCAGCAGCCGATGTCGCGGAGCATCGCGGCGCTGACTTGGCCGGTGAACGCGCCTTGCGTTTCGGCGGAGCAGTCCTGCGCGCCGACGCACATGTCGGCGGTGCGCGCGGCGATTGTGTCGGGGAGATACACGAACGGCGGGAACACGACGCATTCGACGCGGCGGCCGGCGGCGGCGGCTGCGGTGGAGCGCGCAAGCTCGGCAGCGCCCGCACGGGTGAGGTTCATCTTCCAGTTGCCGCCGACGAAGGGGGTTCGGGAGACGCGGATGGCCATGCGCGCAGCCTAGCCAGAATCGGTGCACGGCACGTGCCGTGCAGTGCCAGGCACTGACTGGCACGTGCCTGGCAC
>CAIXEV010000330.1 GCA_903918555.1 uncultured bacterium
CTCGCGCTCCTCGAACGTCACCGTGGCGATCGACGCGGTCGGCGATAGGCCGGACCTCTCGGCGCCCGGCAGGACCGTCGCCGAGGACAGCTCGCTCGTCGCCGGCGAGCAGCGCATCGCGCTGTCGATCGTCCCGGCCGCGACGGACATCGACGGCTCGGAGACGGTCTCGGTCCAGGTGTCCGGCCTCGCGGCCGGCGCCCGGCTCAATGTCGGCACCGAGAGCGGTGGAGTGTGGACCCTCACGGCCGCCGAGGCCGCCGTGGCGCAGCTCGTCCTGCCGCAGCATCGTTCCGGCAACTTCGACCTGACCGTCGTCGCTGTCTCGAGGGAGACCGTGGGCCTCGGAGGCCCCGAGACGGACCTGTCCGACAACCAGGCGATGCGCACGGTGAGCCAGGTCGTCACCGTGACGGCTGTCGCCGACGCGCCGTCGCTCGTGGTGCGCGGCACGGCCGCGGGGCTCGAGGACAACTTCATCGCCCTGACGATCTCCGGCGCCCTCGTCGACACGGATGGTTCCGAGACCCTCGGCTACCGCCTGTCCGGAATCCCGTCTGGCGCCGTCCTGCGCAACGGCGCCGCGACCCTCGCGCCGGGGGTGGACGGGAACTTCACCCTGTCGCCCGGCGACGTCGCCGGGCTTCAGGTCAGGCCGCCGCAGGATTCCAACGTCGACTTCACCATCGGCGTCACGGCCGTGGCGACGGAGTCCTCGAACCTCGACACCGCGACCACGAGCGGCTCCATCCACGTGGCGATCACCGGCGTGCCCGACGACGCGACGCTGGTTGGCAACAACGCGCTCAACGAGAACGCCCTCGACGCCGCCGGCGGCACGATCACCCTGTCGCTCGGCGTCGTCGTCGGCGACCAGGACGTGTCCTTCGGGCGCCCGCAGTCGGAGACGCCGACCGCGGTCGTGATCTCCGGCGTGCCCGCGGGATACAGCCTCAGCGAGGGCCAGTTCATCGGCGTGTCCGGCGGCAAGTCCAGCTGGTCGCTGCGACGTCGCGAGGACGGGACGACCGAATGGGCGGACGCGAAGCTCATCGGCTGGCCGACCCATCTCGCCACGACGCTGACGCTCACCGCCAGCATGGTGGTCACGGAAGACGACGGCGCGGTCGGCACGACGATCCGCAACTTCCCGATCGTCGTCTCGCCTCAGGTCGACGACTTCAACCCCTCGGGCTCGGCCTCTGGTCGCGAGGACGAGTGGTTCGCGCTCTCGATCGGCGCGGGCCTCATCGACACGGACGGCTCGGAGCGCGTCACGGGCAACGTGACCATCGAAGCGATCCCCACGGGCACGCAGCTGCGCGTGGCCGGCGTGGTGCAGGCTCCCGCTTCCTCCGCCGGCGGCTTCGACAGCTATGTCGTCTCCTCGGCGCAGCTTGGCGCGATCGAGGTGAAGGGCAGGCTCCACTCGAATGTCGACTTCTCCGGCACTGGCACGCTGACGATCGCGGAGTTCGATTCCGCGGGCAACGTCGTGGCTGGACAGGTGCGCGCGAAGCCCTTCACCTACAACGTCGACATCGTGGGCGTGGCCGACAAGCCCGGCGCTGCCGCGGCGAACGCCTCCGGCACGGCCGGCGTGGCGATGGACACGGACCTTTCGGGCACGCTCGTCGATACCGACGGGTCGGAGCGCCTCTACGCGATCATCTCCGGCGTGCCGACGGGAATGGCGCTGCAGTTCGACGGCACGGCCGGTGGGTCGCACGTGATGCGCGCCCTGGGTGGCGGGCGCTGGCTCGTCTCCGGCGATGGCGCGCTCCCGAAGGTGCAGGTCGCGACCGGGTCCGGCTTCGCGGCAGGCACGCACACGCTCACGCTGACGACGGTCGCCGAGGAAGATGACGGCCTCCGCGACCGGGCCGTCTCCGATCCGGCGCCGTTCACGGTCACGGTCGCCGCTGGCGGCGGTGGTGGTGGTGGAGGTGGAGGTGGCGGCGGTGGTGGAGGCGGAGGCGGAGGCGGCGGTGGCGGCTTGCCGTCCCCGACCATCTCGTTCGTCGACAGCGATCCCGAGATCCTGGAGGACGGCACGGCGACCCTCGCGCTCAGCGTCGCGGGAGTTCCGGCGGAACAGGTCGCGATCCATGTCACCGGCCTGGAGCCGGGGTCGCGCATCAGCAGCTCGAGCCCGGACTCGGTCTTCGTCGATCCGGCGACGGGCAACTGGATCGTGCTCTCCGATGCGTGGAACAGCATCCAGGTCACGCCGCCGCAGAACTATTCCGGGACGATGTCGCCGACCTTCACCGCGGTCGCGGACTTCGGCGTCAACGGGACGACGAGCGGTACCGGGCTGCCGCAGATCGCCGTCGCGCCCGTCTCGGACGGCGTCAGCGGCTCGGCGTCCGGAAGCGGCCTCGAGGACAGCCTCGTTCCGTTGTCGGTTTCCATCACCAAGCTCGACCCGAGCGAGTCGATCACCGCCATCCGGATCAGGAACCTCAGCGATGGCGCGATCCTGACGGACGCGGCGGGCAATCCGCTTCCCTCCGTGGGTGGAGTGTACAGCTTCGCGAACGAGGCAGCCCTTGCCGGCATCCACGTCAA
>CAIXEV010000331.1 GCA_903918555.1 uncultured bacterium
GGCCGCGCTGACGGCCGCGCGCGCGCTGCTTCCCGAGCGCGCGCGCCGCGAGGTGCGCGCGATCGTCGCGCCCGATGCGCGCGGCATCGTGCTCGCCGGAGATGCGGCCGAACTCGCGCTGTGGCGCGCGGTGCTTTCGACGACCGACCGCACCACGACGAACGCCCGAAGCGCGCGGCTCGTCCGCCTTTCGGCAAGCGACGCGCCCCGCACCGTCGCTGAGCTGCGCGAGCAGTTCGCTGCGGCCGACGCGCAGCTTGTGCTCGAACTCGACCCCGCGACGCGCGAACTCGCGCTGATCGGCGCGCCCGCCGCGATCGCGCAGGCGCTCGACATCGTGCGCCGCATCGAAGGCGGCCGCGCGTTCGAGCGCGAGAGCGCCCTCGTCGACGCGCTCGACGCGACCGCCGATCTCGCGCGCCTTCTTCGCGCGCAGGCGCCGAAGGTGCTGCCGCCGCGCGGAACCGAGCCGACGCGGTGCGAGCCGCTCGATGCGCTCGGCGCGGTGCTCGTGAGCGGCGAGCCTGGCACGATCGACTTCGCCATCAAGCTGCGCGACGCGCTGCGTCCCGGACAGGATCGCGCACGCGCCGCGCTTGACGCCGCCGAGCGCGCGCAGCTCGAGGCCCGCGGACTGCGGCAGCCGCACCGCACCGCGCGCATCGTTCCGGCCGGCGCGCTCGGTGCTGCGCCGATGGCCGAGCGCCTCACGCAACTGCTTGGCGCCGCGATCCCCGTCGACGCGGCGCGCAGCGTGCCGCCTGCCGAAGTCCGTCCGCTTCCGTCGATCAACGCGCTCTACATCTCGGGCGAACCTGCGCAGCTTGCGCTCTTCCAGCGCGTGCTCGCCGCGTGGGAGAGCGACGCCGTGCCCGCCACCACGCCGCTTCGCCTGCTCGAGATCCGCTGCGCCGATGCGCGCGCGGTCGAGCAGGGCCTGCGCGAGCGATTCGACGCGCGCGACGCCGCCGAACGCGCTGCGCGGCCCGTGCTCGTCGTCGGTGGTGAGAAGGGTGGCGAGGAGAGCGGCGAGAAGGGCGGCGCGCTCTCGGTCGCCACGCACCCCGAGATGCTTGTCGAGGTTGCGCGCGCGATCGATGCGCTCGACGCCCGCGCGGACGGTTCAAGCGCGCAGCCGCGCGAGGTCTTCGGCAGCACGCTGGCGGAATCGGATCCCGTCGTCGTTGCGCGCGCGCTGAACGGCCTGTTTCCACTGCCGCCGATGCCGCGCGATGCGAACGGCCACGCGCTGCCGCACCTGCGCGAGCCGCGCGAACTCTTCGCGAGCGCCGACGCAGCCACGCGCATCGTGTGGGTCGATGCCGCGCGCGAACGACCCGTGGCGCTCGACGCGCTCGTCGGGCTGCTCGACAAGCTCGCGTTGCCCGCCGATGCCGAGGCGCGGCTCTTCCGCGTCGAGCGCGGCGACATCACGCGCGTCGTGCAGAGCCTGCGCGACCTCGCCGCGCGTGGCAGTCTCTCGCAGCCGGCCGCGGAAGGCGCGCCGAAGCAGGCTCCTGGAATCGTGATCGACGCCGATCCGATGAGCCGCACGCTCATCGTCGTCGGCGAAGCGACCGCGTTCGCGAAGACCGAGGAAGTGCTGCAGCAACTCGGCGTGCTGGCCGCGCCGCGCGGCCTTCGCGTGATCGATGCACGCGGACTCGACCCCGAGCAGTTGCGCACGCGCGCGCTGCGGCTTGCGGAACTCGAGCCTGCGGCGGGAACCGAGCCGCTCGTGGTCGCGTCGGCCGACGCCGCGCGCGGCATCGTCACGGCGGTCGGCGACGAGGACGCGCTCGAGCGGTTCGCCGCAGCGTGCCGCCGGCTCGTGCCGCGCGCAGGCGACGAGCTCGCTGCAAGCGGCGTCGGGTTCAAGCAGCGGTCGGCGGCCTCGGCCGCGTCGGTGCTCGACGGAATCTCGTTCGGCCCCGCGCGCCCCGCCGCGATTGCCGCGGTTTCGGGCGAAGGCGCCGTGATCGCCGGTTCGCGCGACGCCGTGATCGCAGCCGAGATGCTCGCACGCGCGCTTGACTCGACGGGCGATCCGCTCCCGCGCATGCTTTCGACGATCCCCACGCGCGATGCGACGCTGCCAGCCGAGGCGATCTCCGAGTGGTTCGCGTCGCGCGGTCGTTCGGAGCAGCAGGCGCAACCGGCCGAAGTGCGCGCCACGCCCGACGGTGACCAGCTGATCGTGTCGGCGCACTGGGCGCCGACGGGCGAGATCTGGTCGATCGTGCGCGAGCTCGGAATCGGGATCACCGCGAACGACGGCGCGACGGTCGTGGAGGTCA
>CAIXEV010000332.1 GCA_903918555.1 uncultured bacterium
CATCCTGCTCATTCCTCTCGTTGTTCTGGCACGCTTCGCGCCGGCCGCGCATCCAACGCAGAACGCGCAGCCGCCCGCCCCATATCGGCTCGAGCGCGAGGGGCCTGTCGCCGGGCTCTCGTGCGAGCGGAACTTCACGACCGACCGCTTCGGGCGAAGGATCACCTTCTACCTCTACATCCCCGAGGCGGCGAAGGCGACGCCGCTGCCGCTTGTCGTCTACATCCATGGTTCAGCGTGCTGCTCGGTCTTTGCGCGTCGTCCCGAAGACGGAACGATCCGTGCGACGGGCGGGCATGGGACGATTCCCACGGTCGCGGGCGAGCGCGCGGTGACGCTGGTCGTCGAGAAGCCCGGGGTCGAGTTCCTCGATCCGTACCGGCAGGCGACGCCGTGCCCCGATTCGTACAACGAGCAGCACACGCTCGAGCGCTGGTCCGAGGCGATCGAGGCCGCGATCCGTGCAGCGCAGCAGTCGCCTGCGGTGAAGCGGGCGACCACGCTCGTCATCGGCCACTCTGAAGGCGGCCTCGTCGCGTGCAAGGTCGCGCGCGACCTGCCGGACCTCGTCACGCATGTCGCTTGCGTCGCGGGCGGCGGAGGCAGCCAGCTGTTCGACATCCTGACGCTCGCGCGCAAGGGGATCTTCTTCAACGGCGTGTCGGAGAATCCCGATGAGCGTGTTCAGTTCGTGGTCGACGAGTGGCGCAAGATCAAGGCCGATCCCATGAGCACCGAGAAGCAGTTCTTCGGCTTCGCCTATCGCCGTTGGTCGACTTTCCTCGCGTCGTCGCCGATGCGCGAACTCGAGGGCGTGGGCGCGCGGATCTACATCGCGCAGGGCACTGCGGACGAGGCGGTCGATCCCGCGTCGGCCGACCTGCTCTACGCGCATCTCCTTGCGTGCGGGAAGGACCCGACCTACGACCGGGTGGAGGGCGCGGACCACGGATTCCGAATCGCGGGCACGCCGCCGGTCAATGGTTGGGCGGATCTCTACGGCCGCGTTGTCGACTGGTTCCTGAAGCCGTAGGGCACGAAGCCCCCAAAACGACACCGCCGCAGGCGTTTCTGCCTGCGGCGAGTCTTGAGGTGGACCTGATCGGGCTCGAACCGACGACCTCTTCCATGCCATGGAAGCGCTCTCCCAATTGAGCTACAGGCCCGCTGAGTTGTGCCGCGGATATGGCTCCCGCGGGTCGGGAAGCGTACTGCGGAGACCGCCTGAGGGCAAGTCAGCGCGGCAAATCGACTTGGATTGACGCGCGCATAACTGTGAGCGCGAGGGTCGGTGGCGCCGTTTCAGCCGTTCGCGTGGCCCTTTGTCGCTGTGCGCCGCGCGCCCGCCGGGCCGGTGCGGTCGAGCCTGCCTCCGCGCCATTCGGTCGAGAGCACCGACCAGACAGTGTGGTCGCGCCATTCGCCGTCGATCTCGACGAGGCCGCGCGCGACGCCTTCGTTCGTGAAGCCGAGCGCCTCGGCGACGGCGTGCGAGCGGCGGTTGGCGGGCAGGATGTTCGCGACCACGCGGTGGAGCTTCTTCTCCTCGAACGCGATGTCGAGCATCGACGCGAGCGCGTCGCGCATGAAGCCTTTGCCCGTTTCGCCCGCGCCGAGCCAGTAGCCCGTGGTCGCCGCGAGCTGCGGCCACTCGGCGATGTTGCCAAGCGACACGACGCCGACGATGCGTCCCGCTGGGCCTGCTGCGTCGGCCTCGCGTGCGCAGACGAGGACGCGCAACTTCGACGGCGTGTTGCAGGCGGGCGGCAGCATGCGCTCGAACTTCTGTGCGAGCGTCGGTTCGCTCGCGCGCGCCGCCCGCGGCATCCACGGCGCAAGGTGCTCGCGCGAGCGCTTGAGCATGGCGAGAAACTCGCGCGCATCGCCCGGCTGTGCGAACCGCAGGACCGTGCGCTGGCCGACGCGCAGCACGCCCGCGGCGCGGTCGCGCGCGGAGGGCTTGTCGGAGAGCGGCTGGAGCGCCAGAGTGGCCATGCGCGGAGCGTATGCTGCGAGGATGATCCGTGCAGCACTCGTCGGCCTCGTCATGATCGCCTGCTCGATTGCGCCTGCCGTCGCGGCGGACGCGCTGCCCCCGGTCGACGCAGCGGCGATCGCCCGCGACATCAGGCCGCGCGCGAAGGTCCAGGCGCTGGTCTGCGCCGTGGTGACGAAGGACGGCGTGCACGCGATCGGCGCCGACGGCGTGCGCCGCGCGGGCGAGGAGGCCGCGGTGACGGTCGACGACCGCATGCACCTCGGCTCGTGCACGAAGGCGTTCACGGCGACGCTTGCCGCGGTGTTCGTCGCCGAAGGCGCGCTGCGGTGGGACACCTCGATCGGCGAGACGGTGGGGCTTTCGCTGCCGGACATCGACCCGGCGTGGCGCGCGGTGACGCTCGAGCAGCTGCTGCGCCATCGCGGCGGCGTGCCGACAGCTCCCGAACCGAAGGCGTGGGCGGCGGCGTTTGGCTGCAGCGACTCGCCGAAGGCCTGCCGCACCGCGTTCGTCGAGGCGACGCTGGCGAAATCGCCTGTCGGCATCGGCACCTTCGCCTACTCGAACCAGGGCTACGCGATCGTTGGGCGGATGATCGAACTCGTGGCCGGCGACACCAAGGACTACGAGACGCTGCTCGCAGAGCGCGTGCTTGCGCCGCTTGGGATCACGCGCTTCGGCTTCGGCGTGCCGACGAAGACCGACGCCGGGTCGCCCGTCGGACACACCAAGCAGGGCGCGCCGCGCGAGATCGACAACCCGAATGCGATCGCGCCCGCGGGCACGCTGCACATGCCGCTTGGCGAATGGGCGAAGTTCATCGCGTTTCACCTCGGGGGGAAGGCCCCGGCGGCGCTCGAGGGCGCCGCGCGCGAACTGCCGAAGCTGCATGAGCGCGCGAAGGATGCGCCGAACGAGGCTCTCGGGTGGATGGGCGCGACGCGCCCGTGGGGTGGCGCCGTGCTCACGCACGCTGGGTCGAACACGATGTGGTACTGCGTGGCGTGGCTTTCGCCCGAGAAGGGCTTTGCCGTTCTGGCAGCGACGAATCAGGGCGGCGACGCCGCCACGAAGGCTTGCGATGAGGCGTGTGCGGCGATGATCAAGGCGATGACCGAGGCGGCGCCAAAGCCCGCGGTCGACGCCAATCCCGCAGCGCCTGCCGCTGCGAAGACGGACGCGCCCAAGAAGTAAGTCGCTGCCGCGGCGGCGCACGCTTCTCGCGCATTGCACAAGTTGGCAGTCAGATTCCGTGGGAAAGCGGTGCCGGCGCTGGCACGGCGTTCGCATGGAGTGCGCTGTCGCCGCTCGCCGTTCTTCGCCACCGCCGACCTCGCCGAACTGTTCGACGCCGTCGTGGTCGGGCCGCGCGAGATCGGCGTGAACGAATGGGCTGACGGACGCACGCTCCACAAAGTCGACACGACGCAGCAGCCGCGCGGAACACCCGAGGCGAATGGGGACCGCGCCGCTGCTGCGTTTTTTCGATTTCAGCGGCGGGATCGAGTGACACTTCGAGTGACCCCGGTGCCTGGCACCTGCCGTGTGGAGCGTGCACCGTCCGCGCACCTGCCAGGCACAAGAAGGTACACATGTCTATGCCCGCGGCTTCTCGGCACGTGCCACTCGGGTGCCTGGCGTGCCTGGCAGGTGCCAGGCACAGCATCCGGAAATGGGGACCGCGCCGCTGCTGCGTTCCTTTCCGTGTAAGCCATCCAGTCGAGCGGTCGTTGTCAGCGCCGCCGACGGCTCACGCCTAACGCGAGTCCGACCAGCGCGCATGTGGCTGGCATGGGGATGGCGTTCGTCGGCACCCACAGCGACTCAGTGACAAAAAACCCAGAGCCTTGGAAACTGATGTAGTCGAACTCGACATCGGTCGTGAAGGCCATCAACTTCGAGTAAGCGGTCGTACCGCCCCCGGGCAGGCCGTAGCTGGGGATGTTGCTGATCGAGTAGGTCTTGAAGCCGAGGTACTGGCCATCTCGATAGAGGGAGGCCTGGACAAAGCCACTGGCCGCAGCGCCCCGGATCCAGAATGCCATGCCCGTGATCGGGGCGATGAAACGCAGGTTGTCGTAGCGGGTCACGAGCCCCGATTGAAAGCCCAGCGAGGAATGGACCCACGCACTGTCGGGCGACATTCCGACCTGCGAGTACGGCAGCCCCGGAAACGGGCCTTCGCCGCTCGCTCCATAGAACTGTCCTGCTCCAAGCACACCAAAGCCACCGTACTGATCCGTGAAACTGCCGAACCCGCCGGAAACTGGGAGCCCAATGGGCTCGAAGTCAAAAGTACACTCGTTCGCGCCATTCACGGCCGTCGCCCACGACGAAAGGTCGGAATGGACTGTCCAGTTGAAGGCCGCGTCTGCGGCCTGCACGGCGACGAGCGCGATAGAAACAGACAGCGCAATGTTAGTTCGTGGCACGGCGAATTGCCTCCATTGTCTCACTGATGAGCTGGCCGCGAGCTTGCAACTCGCCGAGCGGCGCGTTGACTGCGGAACCGATAAACGCGTCGACGCATCCCTCGCCGCAGATCGAAAGTGCAAGCTCAAGCCGTTCCATCGGGGCGGGCTCGTCCGTGCAGCAGAAGGACTCCAGCCCTGTGACGTTGCCGATTGTCCAGTCATTCAGCAGTTCGGCAAGATCCTGTGGTCCGACGCTGCCATTTGCATCGACGTCCTCAGCCAAAGGGCTGCACGGATCAGACAACAAACCCCACGTGTTCAGAAGGCTCGCGAGGTCGAGCGAGTTCACGACAAGATCGGCGTTGATGTCGGACATGCGAGTCGCGACAAACACGCGATGTGATGGCTGCTGGGAGACACCAACGAATAGACCTGACTCGCTTGCGTCGTAGGCGGCAAGAGCGCTCCAGTTCTCGCACTGTGGGGACCAAACACGCGGATTCGCGGAGTCAAGGTCTTGAACAACAGTTGGCGCGAGGGCAAATTCTGCATGCCAAGATCCGTCGCACTCATCCCAGATCACAGCGGAAGTGAACGACTGATGAATTCCAGGTGTTGAAGCGATTGTGGCCGCGCCCGCAACGCGCGTACCCCCTCCGAGATTGCGACGGACACCGAGTGCAACGGACGAGTCACTCCCGACCGACATCGGCACAAACTGCTGGAGATCACGGCTTGTTGGGCTCCAGGTCAGATTCTCCCAGATGACGGCACGCTGAGCACACTGGGGATCCGAGTCGGCCTCGAGTGCGCGTCCAACAACGGTGTTGGCGTCACGCGCTCGAATGGCTTCAGCGGATGGCACAGAGGCCCCAGTGACATGTTGGACGAGCATGTTCGGCGGATCCCATCGAAATGCCCGCGACGCTGAGAATTGACACGGTCCCGACAGGACGACAGAGCATGAGGACGGTATCTCGTAGTGTCCGACTCCCCAAATCGATGAGCCGTCACACGCGAATCCAAACAGGGATTCACGGAATATGGTCGCCGATCCCTCGAGCAACTGGTCGGGCAAGGTCGCGCCTGCGAGCGCGATGCTGTCCCCGACGAACGCACGCGCGACAGACGAGCTTGAACTGCCGCCAGGCCCACCTCCTGAACCCTCGCATGTGGCCGTTGTCATCCCCGCGACCGTTACGCCCGCAGCGCGGTCGATGCCAAATGCAGCCGACGCCGCGCTCGGCGGCGGCGAAATGGCAAACGCCGCTACAGGTGTTCCCACCGAAGTCAAGTCCCACCTCACGGCAGAGTCGGCTGAAACTCCAACTGCAAGACCGGAGTCAGACAGATCGCAGGCTGCGGATTCCATTGGGGCTTCCGCCGTCTCGCCGAGCCCGGGAAGTCGTGAAACTCCAGCTGGAATCGCGTATCCCGATAGTGTCCGCGGTGCCCAGGCCCACGCGACCTCCGAAGTAGACCCCCCACCTGCTGGTGCAACCTCTACGCTCCCCACGACGACTCCGTCTGCATTCAACGACAGGCGGCGGGAACCGGCGTCTCCACTCCAGCCCGTCGGAAGATAGAGCCGCGGGCCGAGTGGACTCAGATCGAGCAAAACGGCCTTCCATCGCCGGCAGTTCCCGGAGATCCCGTCCACCGCGAGCGCGTTGGGTGCCGCAGCATTCGTTGACAAGAGTGCGATGACGGAGACCGTTGCGGGCGACAAAGAGACCCCAGGTGTCATGCTTGATTTGATCGATCCACCCATCCGATTCCTCCGCGCATAGCTGCGAATCCGGGAAATCCGACCGCAAGCGCTATCCGATCAACGCCAGGAATCCAGAAAGTAGCAGACACAGGAGAATTGGCAAGACCTCAATCCCCTTTTTGCGTTTAAACACTACATGGTGGTGAGAAAGTCGCAAAGAGGCCGCAAAACGAGGGCCTGCACCGCGAGATCATTGCGGATTGACGGCTTTCACCGACCGATGTCAATTTGCCGCCGATCAAGGTGATGCTCATCAGAGCCCAGGCCGCCTCCGACTGGATCCAGACGGGACTTGTTGAAGCAGCCATGTATAGCCCTGACCAAGTCATCAGTTCATTGCGTCAGGTTTCAGGGAGTTGGGGATGTTGTCTGCCGCTGTACCTCGGCGCCAATATCCGCGAAGATGTGGCGTATGTCCGCCCGATTCCTCTCATCGCTCTTTCGCATTGCGTTCGTCGTGGCTGCCATCGACTTGGCCGCCTGCGCGACGACTCAGACTGACATGATTGAGCCCGCGCGCGACGCCGCGGCCGTGCGCGCGTTCGCTGAACTCGCCACGCACGATGTCGCGTGGACGGCGCCTGGCGGCGACGAAGCGGGGTCGATGCCGATCGGAAACGGCACCTTCGGCGCGAATGTCTGGTTCGACGCGAAGGGCGACCTGCTCGTGCTCCTCTCGCACACCGACGCCTTCAGCGAGATCGAGCGCCTGCTCAAGCTTGGCCGCGTGCGCGTTTCGTGCGACCCGCCGCTTGCGCTCGCGCCGTTTGCGCAGCGCATGCGCTTTGCGGACGGCATGATCGAGGTCGAGGCTGGCGCCGGCGACGACCGCGCGATCGTGCGCGTGTGGATCGACAGCGCGAGCGAGGTGCTGCACGCGACGGTCGAGAGCGCGCGGCCGCGCACGGTCACCGCCACGCTCGAGAACTGGCGCGACGCCGCGCGCACGCTCGAAGGCGGCGAGCGCAACAGCTCGTGGGTGATGCGCGACGCGCCTGCGTCGATCGCGCTCACGGAGTCGGCCGACATCGTCGTGCCGGTCGAGGAATCACCGGACGCCGTCGCGTGGTATCACCGCAACGAGTCGTCGATCGTGGCCTTCACGCTCGAGCACCAAGGGCTGCTCGCGTTCGAGACGGCGTTCCCCGATCCGCTCATTCTGCGCACTTTCGGCGGCCACATCGATGGCGACGGCTTCGTGCGCACCGACGCGAGCACGATGCGCACCGACGCGCCGCGCACGAGCCACGCGCTGCGCGTGTCCGTCGCCTGCTCGCAGGCCGACAACCTCGAGTCGTGGCAGAAGCGGCTCGCGTCGGTGGCTGCGAACGCGGCCGACCACGCGGCGTCGCGTGCGCGCACCGCGGCGTGGTGGAGCGCCCGCTTCACGCAGAGCTGGGTGTTCGTCGACATGCCAGAGCCCGAGCGCGGCGCGCTCGCGCTGTCGCAGGCCTACGCCGCACAGCGCGCGGCGGCGCTTGCGGCGACGGGCGGCGTGTTCCCCGTCAAGTTCAACGGTTCGATCTTCACGGTCGCGCCGCGATTCGTGAACGGCGCCCCGCACAACGACGACTTCCGCAACTGGGGCGGCGACTACTGGTGGCAGAACACGCGGCTTCCGTACCACGGCATGCTCGCGCGCGGCGATGGCGACCGCATGCGGTCGCTGTTCGATTTCTATTTCCGCGCGATTCGCGGCTGTTCGGTGCGCGCGAAGGAGTATTACGGCGCGGAAGGTGCGTATTTCCCCGAGACCATGACGACCTTCGCGACCTATTCGAACGGCGACTACGGCTGGAACCGCGAGGGTCTCGACAAGAGCGTCGTCCAGTGCCCGTACTGGCAGTGGGCGTGGAACCAGGGGCCGGAGCTCGTCGCGATGATGCTCGACCACTGGGATCACACCGGCGACACCCGCATGCTCGAGGAGCGCACGATTCCGATGGCGCGCGCGATGCTGCGCTACTTCGACACGCGCTTCACGCGCGATGCGCGCGGCGTGCTCGTGATCACGCCGACGCAATCGGCCGAAACCTACTGGACGGGCGTCGTGAACGACCTGCCATGCATCGCCGGGCTGCGCGAAGTGACCGCCCGGCTCTGCGCGCTGCCCGCGCGATTCGGCGCGGCCGACGACCGCGCGCTGTGGGAACGGATGCGCGCCGCGTGTCCGCCGCTGCCGCTCACGGCCGACGGCACGAAGCTCTCGCCGGCGGAGAAGTTCGACGCGACGCGCTCGAACTGCGAGAATCCCGAGCTCTACGCCGTGTGGCCGTTCTGGCTGCCGGAGGACATGCTCGCGGTCGGCCGCGCAAGCTACGCCGCGCGCATCGAGAAGATGACGCACGGCTGGACGCAGGACGGCATGCAGGCCGCGCGCCTCGGCCTCGCCGACGAGGCCGCCGCGAATGTGCGCGCGAAGCTCGGCAACACCCACAAGAACTTCCGCTACCCGACCTTCTGGGGCCCGAACTTCGACTGGGTGCCCGACCAGTGCCACGGTTCGAACCTGCTGACGACCGTGCAGGAGATGCTGCTGCAATCGCGCCCCGACGGCACGATCGTGCTGCTCCCCGCGTGGCCGAAGTCGTGGGACGCGCGCTTCCGCCTGCATGGCGCGGGCGGCACGCAGGTGACCGCCGAAGTCCGCGGCGGCGCGCTCGTATCGCTCGAGGTCGACCCGCCGGCGAACCGCGGGCGGGTGAAGCTCGCAGAAGGGTGGACGGCGCCATGACCGCGCACGACGCACGCACGGCACCGACCCAGTCGCCCGCGCGCCGGCGTCGCGTGTGGCCGTGGGTCGTCGCGATCGTGTGCGTGATCGTCGGCTGGTACCTCTGGCGTGCCACAAGCCTGTGGTACACGCAGCCCGTGATTGCGCTTGACTTGGTCGGGACCATCAACGATCGCCAGCCGAAGCCCGGACCCGAAGGCAGTGCGCTCGTGATCTATCAAGAGGCGTTCGGCGATGGCTTGAAGCCGCGTTCGGGTGTTGGTTCGAATGCACTCGACTTCGCGTGGCGAGCGACCGTCGACCCGGCTGCGCTCGCGGGCCTGCGGCAGGAGATGGCGGGCGCAGCGCCGCGCCTCGCAGTGCTTCGGAACTTGTCGGCGCATCCCGTGCTCGCGATTCCCGTGTTCCACGACGCGAGCGAGCATCCCGAGATCGCTGCGCTCATGGGCTATCCGACCGCCGAGGCATCGCGTCCAAAGGCGCCCAAGGATTCGTTCATGCGCTCCGCAATCGCGCTTTCCATTTCGTCCGTGCAGCTCTCGCAGCAGGCGGCATCGTTGCTCTTCGCCGATGCCACCTTGGCGACGCTCGACGGCGACATCGACCGCGCGATCGCCGATCTCGAGGCAGCGGCGGTCGCCGCGGGCCATGCCGGCGAGTCGGGCTTTCCCGTTGCAGGCGTGATCCAAGCGCGGACCGAAGGGTGGGTCGCCACGGCGATCGTCGCGATCGTCGAGAACCACGCGGACACGCTGAGCGACCAGCAGCTTCAAGCGCTCGACCGGCTCGCCCGCCGACTCGCGACGGCAAACGACGAGCGCGTCCTCGAGACCGAGCGTCTCGCCATGCTCGACATGGTGCAGCGCATCTACAGCGACGATGGCGCTGGAAATGGCGAGTTGCTGCCGCGTGCGATGCAGGATTTCGAGTATGCGTTCACGTGGGTCGATCCGGCGACCAAGCGGCCGCCCCCGGCGCCGTGGCACCAGTCCGATGCCGCGATGTTCCTGCTCACGCCGATCACGAACCGCTGGCGCGACGATCGCGTGTCGACGATTCGGCTCTTCGACGGAATCCTGGAGCACGCGCGCGAAGGGCTGGCGGCGCCGTCAGGAGAAGCGCTCAAGAAGATCGACCGTCGCATCGACCAAATCGTCGAGCTGGCACCGAAGTGGGAGCAGCCGGTCATCAATCGTCTTGGCAGGGGATGGACGATGACACTGCTTTCGTCGCGAACGGCGCGTCTCGCGCGCGACTCCGCGCTTGCGGCGATCGGGATCGAGCGTTTCCGCCGCGCGAACGCGCGCTTTCCCGAGTCGCTTGATGAGCTGAACGCGTTCGTCGGCATGACGCTCGGCGCCGACAATCCGCCGTCGAACCCGTGGCGCTACGCGGTCGTCGACGGGCGTCCGTTGATCTACGACTTCGGGTGGGACGGTATCGACGACGGCGCGCGGCCGACCGGAGCCTGGCTCAGCCAGGTGCTCGGCGAGCAAGCCGCGCAGCGGATGGTCGGCGCCGCGTCTGAGACCTGCGGAGCGCTCGACGGGGCGTTCGATCTGCGGACAGAGATCGACCCTGCGATGCTTGCCGCGACGGCGACGATCCAGACGCCCGCGCCAACGGCGGTCGCGAACGCTTCGCTTCGTTCGGTGCATACAGCGAAGCAGCACGACAACTTCCGTGCCATCGGCGACACGGTCTGGGTGCTCTGGCGCTCGGGTGCGGTCGGGTCGAGCCGCGTCGTGCGCCTCAAGCCCGACAACGGCGAGTTCGACGCGGCGCGTGGGGATGGGTGATCGAGGAATCTGGTGATCCAATCTGCGATAAGGCACACGAGGCATGGTGCGACCCTTGCCGCTGGAGGCGGATCAATGGCCAACGAAAGCAAGTTCATCCGCGGCGTAGTCATGCTGGCGGCGTGCGCGGCGCTTCTTCTGCCCGCATCGCCCGTGAGCGCTGCGCCGCAGCAGCAGGCTTCGCAGGAAAGCTCGGTCGATGCGTACGACCGCATCCATCAGCGATTGACCCAGCTCTACGACCTCGCGCCCGACGAGTCGCGCGAGGCGTTCATGTACCAGGGCGTCTCGGACGAATCGATGCAGCGATGGCTTGAGCAGGCGCGGCCGCTTGGGCGCGAGTTCGTCGACGCGACGCGGCGGCCGTATGCGCGCAACCTCGACTATTCGAAGGGCTTCGAGCTGCTGCTTCCACACTACTCGGGGCAGAGGCAGCTGGCGAGAACGGCGCGCCTGCTCGCGCACGATGCCGCGCAGCGCGGCGACCGGTCGGCTGCGATCGACTACCTCTGCGCCCAGATGTCACTTGCGCGTCAGGCGGGTAGCGACCGCGTCGTCATCGGCTCGCTTGTCTCGATGGGTATCACGCGGTTCGGTGTGACTTCACTCGACGAGATGCTCGACTATGGCGTGATCGACCGCGATGGCGCCGAACGGCTCGCAAGTTCGCGGGAGGGCCTTGCCGCATCGATGCGCACGCAGATGGCAGCGTCGATCGAGATGGAGTCGGGCATGTTGGTGCAGGAGGTCGGAAGGCTCGCGGAGCTCGACGATGCGGGGCGTCTTGCACGCTTCTCGCAGCTCGGCATCAACCAGCCGATCGCGTCCGACGCCGCAAGCGTCGAGAAGTGGAAGGCGCAGGCGTCGAGCTACAACGAGGCCATGAAGGCGGCGGTTGCGAACACCGACCCGAAGGCGATGCGCGGCGCGGTCGAGGCGCTGACCGCCCGCGTGGCTGCGGGCGAGTTCGGCGACTTCCTCAAGGTGTTCGGCGCGGATCTGAGTCAGGCGCTGTTTCGGCTGGAGATCGTCGAGGCGGAGCTCGCGCGGCAGGATGCGCTGCTCGCCGACATTGTGAGCGGGAAGAAGAAGCCGGAGGACTTCGCGAACGCCGCGCGGCTCTACCAGATGGCAGCGAAGGCGGCGGAGTCGCTGTCGGTCGAGCAGCAGCGAACGATCGAGGCGTTGCGGCTTGCTTGCGACAAACTGACCGAGGCCGATCGGCGCGAGGCGCGCCGTGCGGTCGAGGCGCTGCGCGTGCGTGTGATCGATAGCATCATGCAGGCGTCCACGATGTCGCGCTGCGAATTCGATCAGGACCCGAACGACCATACGGATCTTCTCCCGTGGATGAGCGAGGGCTTGCTCGGTGCCCTGCGCGTGGCGCTGTTCGACCCGCTGTTGCCGGGCGAGCGGCCTGCCGACGCGCCGACCGCGGTCGACGCATGCGCTGCGATGATCTCGGCGATCCGCCACATCTCGACGGACAACGGTCTCGGACGCGCGTTGGTCGCGCAGCGTGTGGGGCGCGATGTTGCGCAGGCGCTCGCCGAGCTCGATGCGAAGGGCACGCTCGACCCGGCTTCACGCGAGCGTCTCGCGAAGGAACTCGCGCGCCTCAAGACCGACGATCCGTTCGGCATCCGCCGTGCGATCGACACCGAACGCGTGCGCATCTCACGCTCCGCCGGCCTGCGGTACGCGGCGGAAGACGACGAGCGCGCGTTCTCGCAGTCGCGGCTTGCGAACCTGTCGCCCGACTCGATCGCGTTCCTCTCGGCCGCGCTCTCGTTTGAGCGCGCCGCGTTGAAGCCCGCGAAGTGCGACTGCCCGTTCGACGGGCCGATCCTCGATGTACGCCCGCTCTTCGACATCGAGGCGTTCGAGAAGGCGCGCGCCCAGCGGGAAAAACTGCAGCAGCGGATCGACGCGGCGATCAAGCCACGCGACGACAACGCCGGCACCGCGCTGCGCGACCTGACCGTGACGAAGCCCGTGCCCGTCGAGGAGCGGATCGCGGAGTCCCGCGCCGACTTCGATCGCCTGATGTCGTTCGCAGCGGTTCCGCGTGGAAAGACGAGCGCCGGTGGGGGCGTTCGATGAGGTCGCGGGGTACACGCGGCCTTCGCCGCGCCGCGACGCTCGCGCTCATCGTGTCTGCGGGCGGTTGCGCGGTTGCCTCGCCGCCGCCACGGGCGCTTGCGGTCGGTGACCCCGCGCCAGCGCTCGAGCTCGGCGAGTGGCTCAGGGGCGAGCCGATCGCGGACTTCGCGAAGGGCAGGATCTACGTGGTCGAGATGTGGGCCACCTGGTGCGGGCCATGCATCGCCGCGATTCCGCATCTCACCGAGCTTGCGCGGCGCCACCGCGACGACGGTGTGGTGGTGGTCGCCGTCAACGTGATGGACCCCGATCCGGCCGCCGTGCGCGCGTTCGTCGCGGAGGCCGGCGCGCGCATCGACTTTCGCGTCGCGCGCGATGCCGCCGTCGCTGGCGACGAGGTGGGCGCGATGGCGCGCGCGTGGCTGCCCGAAGGGCGGTCGATTCCAAGCTGCGTCATCGTCGACCGCGACACGCGCGTGGCGTGGGCTGGTCACCCGCTGCGTGCGGAGGGGCCGTTAGGCGCCCTGGTCGCCGGGACCTTCGACCCCGCAAGGCAGGCCGAGATCGAGCGGATGTGGGTCGAGCTCGGCGAGCGGTACGGACACGCTGCGAAGGAGAAGCGCTGGGACGACGCGGCTGCGCTGCTCGACCGCATGGACGCCGTCGATCCGTCGGGCCGATCGCTGCTGGTGCGGCAGCGGATCGCCGTCGCACTGGGCGGGGACGACTATGCGGCGGCCGAACGCATCGCGCGCGAGGTGCTTTCCGACCAATGTGGCGCGCCGTCCGATCTCCGGCGCGCAGGCATGGCGTCGGACGCGATCGTGGCGCTGCTCATGGCGCGCGAGCCGTCGAGGCTCGACCTCGACTTCATCCTTGCGGAGGCGAAGAAGGCGGCGGACGACGGACGCTCGGACAATCCGCGCGCGCTTGGCGCGCTCGCGCGCGCATACATGGCGAAGGGCGCGATCGCCGACGCCGTCGGGGTGTGGAGGCGCATGATCGAGGCGTGCGGGCCGATGGTGAATCGCGAGGGACTCGAAGGGCTCATCAAGGACGCCGAGGCGAAGGGCGCGGACAGGCGGGAAGTCACGACGGATCCGGGGCGCTGAGCGCTCGGACAGGAGGCGACATGTCTGGAAGAACGCGAAGCGCCGTGCGGGCGCAGCTCGAGTCGACCGGTCTGCCTGACGCGCTGCGGGACTTCATCGCGTCGCTCGTCGCGCGCACGCGGCTGCGCCGCGCGGAGCAGCTCGACATCGCCGCGGAGTTGACTTCGCACTTCAGCGAAGGGCTCGCCGCGGGAAGGACCGCCGACGCGCTGATCACCGCATACGGCGATGGGCGCAAGAGCGCGCGCGAGCTGCGCGCGGGCGCGATCGCGAAGCGCAGCGCGTTCGACCGCGCGGCCGACATGTTCGTCAAGTGGGGTTCGATCGGTGTCGCGGCCGTGCTTGCCGTGTATCTCGGTTCAGCGACGGTGCTCTACCTGCGCGAGCCCGTCATCTCCCTCGATGCGCGCGCCGCGGTGAACGCGCAGCTTCCGGAGCCGGGGCCAGAGGGACGGGCGCTCGACCTCTATATCGCCGCGCTCGCCGACGAGTCGGGGCGATACCGAGAGGAGTGGGCGATCAACAGCGTCGATGCCATCGAGGAAGCCCTGCTCCGCGTCGATGAAGATCCCACCGCCGAGGCGACCGCGCGTGCGGTGCTTGCCGAGATGCGCGGAACGATCGAGTTGCTCCGCGCGGTCCGCACGCGGCCGGTCCTCGGACTCGGCGTCAACGCGAACGGGTTGACCGATGACGCCGCGGTCAGGTTCTTCGGACTCGAATCGTTGATCATGGTGGAACCAGGCCGCGCAGACGGACCGTTCGGTTCCTCTCTCTTTATGGACAAGTTGCCGCAGATCGCGGTGTTGCTGCGCAGCGCGAAGCTCTTATGCTTCGATGCAAGCATCGCCGCGAAGGACGGCCGTGGCGACGACTTCGTCGCGTCGATCGAAGCCGCGAGCATGTCGGCGCGCCATGTCGGCGAGTTTCCGTTTCTGGTCACCGAGCTCGTGAAGATCCGCGTCCAGCGCGTCGTGCTTGACGAGGTGCGGCGCGCGGTCGAGCAAACACCAGCGATGTTCACAGATGCGCACCTCGTGCGGCTGGGGGAGCTGGTACGCGCCCAGACCAGCGGGATTGCGATCGGAGTCGAAGGCGAGCGCCTGATGATGCGCGATTTCATCCAGCGTTGCTTCAGCGACGATGGAAACGGCGATGGCGTGCTGCTCCCGCGGGCGTGGACGCGTGCGCTCGTGGAGCTGTCGGATTTTCCGGCCGCCAGGGAGAAGTCAACAACGCTCGCAGCGGTCGAGTTCCTTGCAGGACCGGCCGCGGCGACGGCGTTCCCATCGCGCCGCGAGATCACGGATCGGCTCGACGCCTACTACGAGTCCGCGATTGCCGTTGCCAACGCCACGACGCGCGAGGAGTTCGACGCGCGCATGGGCGCGTATCGCGAGCGCATGGGCGACATACGCGCGGCTCCGTCCAATCTGCTGGATGCCCTCGTTCCTGCGCTCGACAAGGCGCTGGAGAACGGCTGGAAACTGCGCGAAGCGGTTGCGGACACCGCCGATCTGATCGCGCGTGAGCGCGCAAAGCGCGCGGGTTCTTCGCGATGAGCGCCTCGGCTCACTGAATCTCGGGGCGCACGATCCCGGGCAGGATGATCCCCGCCATGAAGCGGAACGCGGGCTGTTCGCCCGGCTCGACGACATTGTGCACCGGAGGCTTCGCAAGATTCGGCTGCATCAGGCGCGCGAGCTGGTCGTAGATGATGCCCGGGGCCTCGACCGAGCCGTCGAGATAGGCGAGATTCACGCGGCCCGGGTTCCAGAGCGCGGGTGCATCCATCCACTGGCGCGCGGCTGACATCGGCGGCGCGACGGCGATGATCCAGCCAGCGAAGTTGTATCCCGCGGAGTCTTCCTCGGCGATCGAAGCCATCGTGCGCGACGGCTGCGGGATGCGCGCGAGCGTGGCCGTGCTGAACCGCGAGTTGCGGTACGGCTCGGGCGTCTCGGGGCTCTCGGGATCGGGGAATCCGTACGCGTCGTTGGCGCGCCGCGCGTAGTCGCTGTCTCCGACGCCGACGAATGCGCTCATCGAGTACGAGCGCACGCGACCCGTCGGGTCCATCGGCGAGACATAGGCCTGCGGGTTCTGCCCGATGTAGCTCCACAGCGCGCCCGCAGCGAGGCTCTTGACCGACTCGACGCCGCCCGCGAGACCGCCCGCGACGGCGGTGTTGACCCACGAGTTGTCGGTGTTTCGCATGCCGGGCTGCGGCGGGCGGCTGTCGGTGCGCGGACTCACGAGGCGGCCGTCGTTGTCGCCTGCGTACGCCATGTTCGCGAGCACGAGCTGGCGTTGGTTGGCGAGGCATGCCGTCGCGCGCGACATGGCCTGCAGGCGGCCGATGCCGACGAGGATCAGCCCCATCACGATCGCGATGATCGTGATCACGACAAGCAGTTCGACAAGCGTGAAGCCGCGACGAGGCGCGCGCACGACGATGGATTGCGGGCGGTTCGTGGTCATGCGTTCCAAGAACCTAGCGCAGGAGCGGCGAGGAACCAACGGCTGCGCGTCGATTCACCGAGATTTCACGATGTTTCACCGCGCGCAAAGCGGAGCATCGGGAATTCCACCCGATGTGGAGTTGATTCTCGCGGCGCAGATCACGCGATGCGGAAATCATGGGTGCCAGCAGACTTCAGTCTGCTGAACGGA
>CAIXEV010000333.1 GCA_903918555.1 uncultured bacterium
GCTGCTCGACGCCGCGCGCATGCTCGCCGAGGGCGTGCCCGAGCAGGGCGTGTCGCGGCAGGTGAAGCTCTGGGGGCCGTCGGCGGCGCCGACCCTGAGGGCCGCGCGCACGCTCGGCCCGCGTCGGGCTGCGCAGCTCTTCGACGCGGCGATCGACCTCGATCGGCGCTCGAAGAGCGGCCTCGCGGGCGAGCTGCCGCGCACGCTCGAGGCGTTCGTGACGAGTTTCAGCGCTGCGCTTGCCCCGCGCACCGGCCGAAGCGCGCCGGGCGCGACCCGCTGAGCCCCGCGCCTCAAACGAAAGTTGTGGTTTTCGGACGCTGTAAGCCGATCCACCCGCCACGGCCGCGCTGTGGGAAAGGGTTCGGATCCGACTCGGGTTGTCCCTTGCCGTCGTACGAGTCCCGGCGCGCCTCGAGGCGCACCCAGCAGCGCAGCAATCACCCCGAGGCGCATGGAAGCGCCTTTCCATCAGAGGAGCGACCGCCGTGCAGGAAAGCACCAGCCCCTTCCAGAATCCCCGTTCCGCCGCTCCCGACGCGCAGGACCAGCTCCCGCTGGGAACGCAGCCGTTCTCGCCGGTCTTCGCCGTGACGGCGCGAACGCCGCTCCTTCTTCTCGGTGCGTTCTCGGTTGCGGCGATGGGATGCTCGTTCTCCTCGACCAACCGTGAGACCGATGGCGCCGTCTCGACGATGGCGCCCGAAAGCGCCTCGCAGCGCCCCGGCACCGAAGTGGCCGAGCGCCGCACGCTGCGCCCGTCGGACGACTTCATCGATTCGACCGCTGGCTCGCAGCAGGCGCCGCTCGACGCAAACGCCTCGGAGGGTCTCGTCGACGCGCTCGCCGCGAGCTACGCCGCGGACATGGCAACGCTCGCCGAGATGCAGCGCACCCAGCGCACGGCCGCGGCCGGCGTGACCACGACGCCGCCGGGCGGCACGAACACGCCCGTCCGCGCGACGCCGATCGCTCCCGTGAGCGCCGCGTTCGCCGGTGAAACTCCCACGAGCAACCCTCCGACCGAGACCGCGCCGAAGACCCTCGTGCGCACTCCGACGGTGACGCCGACCAACAAGCCCAAGCCCGCCACCGAACCCGCGAGCAAGCCGGCGCAGGCCCCGACCGCCGAACCAAACGGCGGTTCCGCCGCGCCGACCCCTCCGGCCGCCGAAGAGCCGGCGCATGCGCCGAGTCACGACCCCGCGCATGGGACCCCGCCGGCCGCGACCGAGGCCGGCCACGATGCGCCGGAGGCTGCAAACACAGCCGAAACAACGCCTGACAACGCGGCCGGCTCCACCTCGGAGCCGACCCCGGCGAACACGCTGGTCGAGCCGAAGAGCGCCCCGACGACCGACCCGACGACCGACGCCGCCGCGACCCCCGCGTCCCCCGAAATGGTGCGCGCCAACGGCGCCCTCGAGCTGCCGCCGCCGCCGGCGCCGGTTCCCACGACGCCGGGCGAACTCGCGAAGGCGCTCGCCGAGAGCCTCGCCAAGGTCGGCGAGGAAAGCTCGCAGCCCATGCGCGAGTGGCTCGCTTTCGCCGCGATCGCGGTCGCGAACCCCGACATCAAGCTGCCGGAGAACTTCGGCGCGGATCTCCTTCCCTCGGAGCGCGAGCGGATCACCAAGGCCCACGCGGCCTTCGCGAAGGTCGGCTCCGCGCTGCGCGACGGCCAATCCGTGGTCGATCGCGGCATCACCGAGTCGCTCATCGCCGCGCTCACCGGTGGACCCAAGCTCGCCATCCCGAAGGTCGACCTCTGCACGCGCGTCGATGGATTCGGCCGCTACACGCCGCTGACCAACCACAAGTTCCTCGCGCGCGCCAACAGCCGCTTCATCGTCTACAGCGAGCTCGACGGCTTCAGCAGCGAATACACCGACGGCAACTTCGTGACCCGCCTCGCGACGCGCGTCTCGATCGAGTCGGAGCGCGACAACATCGAGGTCTGGCAGCGCAGCCCCGAGTGGACCGCCGTCGTCGACAGCTCGGATGTCCGCCGCGGCGAGTTCTTCCTCTGCGAGATCATTCCCGTCAGCGAGTACCTCTCGGTCGGCAGCTATCGACTGAAGCTCGAGGTCCGCGACGAGGCGACCGGCGTGGTTGCGGTCTCGACCGTTCCGATCCAGGTCGTGGCCGATCCGTCCATGGCCGCCGCAGCAGCCGACTGACGACCCCGCTCGTTCCGAGCGTTTCCGCACTCTCCCGCCCGTCCCGACTCCCTCTTGCGCCCCCTGCCACTTGGCGGGGGGCGCTATCCTGTGGCCCGTGCGACTCATCACCCGCAACCACGGTCCCCACGCATCGCGAACCGCACGCGATTTCCTCGCGATCGAGGGGCTTCCGCTTCCGGAACTGCGCGGCCTCCTCGACAGCGCCGAGCGCTTGCTTCCGGCCGCGGTGGGTGATGCGCAGGCCGACCAGCGCCTGCGCGGCAAGGTCGTCGCCAACATCTTCTTCGAGGACTCGACCAGGACCCGCGTGAGTTTCGAGGTCGCGGCCAAGCGACTCGGCGCCGAGGTCGTCAACCTCGGCGCGAGCGGATCGAGCGCGTCGAAGGGCGAGAGCCTCGTCGACACCGCCCGCAACATCGAGGCGATGGGCGTCGACGCCATCGTGGTGCGGACCTCGATCTCGGGCGGCGCGCAACTTGTTTCGCAATTTGTCGAGTGCCCGGTCATCAACGCGGGCGACGGGCGCCACGAGCACCCGACCCAGGCACTTCTCGACATGCTCTCGCTGCGGCTGCGGCTCGGCGACCTCGCGAACAAGCGCATCGCGATCGTCGGCGACATCGCCAACAGCCGCGTTGCTCGGTCGGCAACCCATGCGGCCGTCGCCCTCGGTGCCGAGGTCATCGTCGTGGGTCCGCCATCGCTCGTGCCGCAGGGCTTCGAGTCAATAACACGCGGTGCGGGTAAAATCACGATCACCCATGATCTTGATTCGATCCTCGGCGAAATTGACGCGATCATGATGCTTCGCATCCAGCTCGAACGCGCCGCTGGAAACGGCATCGCCTCCGACTATCGAACGGGCTACGGACTCACCGCGCTTCGGCGAAGCAGGCTGCGTCCAGGCGCCCTCATCATGCATCCCGGCCCGGTCAATCGAGGGGTCGAAATCGATGACGCCGTCGCGGACGATTCGGCGGATAGCGTCATTTTGGCACAGGTCTCCTGTGGCGTCGCGGCGCGCATGGCTGTGCTCCTCCGCGCGATCGCTCATTGAGCGGTGAAGCCTCGTACAGGGCTGTTTCCTCAAATCCAAGCACCGTGCATGCCGATAAGGATGCGCAAGCGTTCCGAAGCCCTCCTGGTGGATGGCTCGGTCCGTGTAGTTGTCAGGCAACGCTGGAGCCTCCCTCGTGAACCCGAAGAAGTTCGATCCCGGCACGGTGTCCAACCCGGGCCCACTCCTAGTCTCTGAACGCGCGATGCAGTCTCGCTTCATCGCCACCATGGGGCGCAACCTCGGGAAAAACCTCGGGAAAAACCTCGGGCGCACGCTTGCGTGTGCCGCCGTCGTTGCGTCGCTCGTCGGCTGCGAGGCCGACTCGTGGATGGATCCGAGCCGCACCGGCTACTTCGAGACGACGCCGACGACGATGCCGATTCTCTCGCGCCTCGATGTCGTCGAGCGCGCGAGCTTCCGCGGCGCGCACATCAGCCCGCCGACGGGCGAGGACCTCGCGCCCGGCGAACTCAAGTATCGACTCGCGCCCGGCGACGAAGTCCGCGTCGAGGTGTACGAGCTCATCGCGCCCAACGAGACCGAAGTGCTCGAGCGGATCGTCGACCAGACCGGCAACATCCGCATCAAGGAGGTCGGCGATGTCGTCGCCGCAGGTCTCACGATCGAGGAACTGCAGAAGGAAGTCGAGAGCAAGGTCTCGCGCCTCGTGACGAGCCCGATCGTCGGCGTGTCGCTCCTGCGCGGACAAGGCTTCCAGTTCGCGATCTCGGGATCCGTCCAGACGGTCGGCGTGTTTGGCCTGAACCGTCCCGACTTCCGTCTGTCGGAGGCGATCGCGCTCGCGGGCGGCACGCTGCCCACCACGCAGCGGGTCACGGTCATTCGCTCGGCCCCGCTCGCCGACGCTCTGAATCCCGTCTATCCCGAGCCGGAGGCTGGCCGCGGCGCTGCGCGGGGGATCAACGATGGAACCAACGACGGGACCGGCAAGCCGGCCACGCCGAAGCCCGTCGACATCAACGAACTGATCGAACAGCTCGATGGCGGCGCGAAGCCCGCCACGCCGGCCGCGGCTCCCGCGCCCGATGCCGCTGTGCCGACGCCGGCGCCGGCACCCGGCATGGTGCGCGACACGCGCGCCGTGCTCGCACAGAACGAGCCGCCCGCGATCGACATCGATGAACTCACCGCGCCGAAGGTGCAGGACGCGGCGATGCTCGACGCAAACGCCGCGGCCGCGCGCGCCGTCGAGACCGCCGCCGGAGGCACCAACGGCGCGACGCCCGCGAGCGGCTGGGTCTTCGACACCACGACCGGACGCTGGGCGCGCGGTGGCGCGCCGTCCGCGGGCACGCAGGCCGGCAGGGCCGCGCGCACGCCCGACTCGATGTACACGACGCGCATCATCGAGGTCGACTACCAGGCGCTCGTGAAGGGCGATCCGAACCTCAATGTGGTGATCCGCCCGGGCGACCAGATCTATGTCGAGCCGCCTGAGACGGGATTCATCTACATCGACGGCGAGATCAACCGCATCGGCGTGTACGAGCTCCAGAACTCGAACGGCCGCCTCACGCTCAGCCGCTTCGTGTCCGCCGCGGGTGGCCTCGCGCCCACCGCGATCCCGAACCGCGTCGATCTCGTGCGCGTGATCGGCAAGGACCGCGAGGCGACGATCCGCGTCGACCTCGCCGCGATCCGCAATCGCTCCGAGCCCGACATCTACATGCGCCCCGACGACCATGTGATCATCGGCACCAACTTCTTCGCGACGCCGCTCGCGGTCATCCGCAACGGCTTCCGCATGACCTACGGCTTCGGCTTCCTGCTCGACCGCAACTTCGGAAACGATGTGTTCGGCCCGCCGCCGGAGTTCGTGCAGGTCTCGCCCTTCCCATAACCCCGACCCGCGATTCGTCGAGTCCCGAGCGTTTGGTCTGCGCACCGCCCGAAGCGATCCTGTCTCCCCAATGTCCTGCGAAACCACCACCTTCCCGAACCACCCGCGAGCGGCCGGCGTAGCCCCGCTCCGCGTTGCGGCGCTGCCATCTGCGGCCTCGGGACGGCCGGACCCGCACGGAACGGCGGGGAGTTTGATGGGTTCGCGCGCATGACTTCCGTGAACGGAGAACAGGCGAAGACCTCGATGCCGCCGCGCGCCGCGCTGGCCGGTGTCCGCACGATCTCGCACGGCCAGCTCATCGTGGCGGGCACGGTGCTTCTCGCCGCGCTCGTCGCGGTCTTCTGGGTGTTCGTGAAGCAGCAGGTGATCCAGGCCTTCGAGCAGCCCGCCGACTGGGGGCACACGCTCTTCGTGCCGTTCATGTCCGCGTACTTCGTGTACATCCAGAAGGACGAGATCCTCGCGAAGCCGTTCAAGGCGAACTGGCTCGGGCTCCCGATCGTGCTCTTCGGCGTCGCCGCGTATGTCGCCGCGACCTTCGGTCCGTCGTGGTTCGTGCTGCACCACAACGCGCGCGGCGCCGCGATCGGCGTCACGCTCTTCGGGCTCTCGCTCCAGATCCTCGGCTGGCGCGCCACCAAGTACCTGCTCTTCCCGCTCGCCTACTGGGTGGTGTTCGGGCAGACGGTGAGCGACCGCCTGCTGCAGCTCGTCACCCAGCGCATGCAGGACTGGTCCGCGCTCGGCGCGTACGGGGTTCTCCTGCTCGTCGGCGTCGATGTCGAGCGCAGCGGCAATGTCATCACCGTCTTCGTCGACGGCAAGCCCAGCCAGCTCAATGTCGCGGAGGCCTGCTCGGGCATGCGCATGCTGGTCGCGTTCCTCGCGCTCGGCGTCGCCATCGCCTACACCGGCCTCACCGTGACCTGGCAGCGCATCGCGCTCGTCGTCTCGGGCGTGCCGGTCGCGATCGGCGTGAATGTGCTGCGCGTCTTCACGCTCGGCATCCTGTCGCTCTACGACGCGAACTTCGCGGCGGGCGACTTCCACAGCTTCATCGGCCTCGTGTGGCTCGTGCCCGCGCTCCTCCTCTACCTCGGCATCATGTGGTTCCTGCGGAACCTCTTCGTCGACTCGAAGGAGTCCGGTGCGAAGTCCGGCGCGAAATCCGGCGCAAGCACCCCCGCCTCGGACGCCAAGCAAGGAGGCGGCGATGTTCGCTGATCGTTCCTCGGTGCGCGCGTACTTCATCGGCCTTGCGGTGCTCGTGCTCGGCGCGATCGGATTCCGCGTGCTCGTGGCCGAGGCAAAGATCTTCCTCATGAAGGAGCGCGTCGAGCTGCGCAGGCCGCTCGAGAGCGTGCCCACCAAGCTCGGACGCTGGGAGCGCGTCGGAACCGACAGCGTGTTCAGCGAGACGCTCATCGAGGAGCTCGGCACGCGCAGCTACCTCGACCGCACCTACGCCGTCGACGGCGATCCCTCGAAGGGCATCATGCATGTGCATGTCGCCTACTACACGGGCACGATCGACGCGGTGCCGCACATCCCCGAGCGCTGCTGGGCGGTCGGCGGACTCGAGCTCACCCGCAATTCCGAAGGCGTGATGCTCGCCATCGACCGCACCGCATGGGAGCCGCTCGTGCGCGAAGGCGTCGAGCCGGGCAAGTACATGGTGGTCGCGGTCACCGATCCGATCACCGCCGACATCGAGCGCGTGGCGATGCCGCTCGGCGAGATCGCCGCGACGACGATCGAGTTCCAGGATCCGAAGCAGCCGCAGCAGCGGCAGGTCGGCGGCTACTTCTTCATCGCCAACGGACGGTCGGTCGCGTCGAGCTACGGCGTGCGCCAGGCCGCGTTCAACCTCAGCGATCGATACGCCTACTACTGCAAGATCCAGCTCACGAACCGCGGCAAGGTCGACGATCCGAACGGCTCGCTGCTCGAGCCCTTCAAGCGCGACTCGGCGGAACTGCTCAGCGAACTGATCCCGCAGGTGATGCGGTGCCTGCCCGACTGGCCGACCTATGAAGCCAAGTCGGGCGACGCCGCAGCCACGGGTGGGCCGGTGGAACAGATGAAAGAGAACAACGGCTGATCGGACTCCCGTCCGACTCGGCGCCAGGACAGAACGCCATGGCACAGAAACTCAACAAGAAGCTCGTGTTCGTCGTCGGCTCGCTCCTCATCGCCCTCGTGGTTGGCGGTGCAGGTGTCCTGTTGATCCGCTACCGCTACGACGCCGAGCGGCACATCCGCGCGGGCGACCAGGCCGCGGCCGTCGGCGACTTCACGAAGGCCGCCGAGGCGTATGGCCGTGCCGTCCAGAAGAAGCGCACCAACGTCGCGTACCTCGAGAAGTTCGCCGAAGCGACGGGCAAGATCCGCTCGACCACCGAGAACGACGCGCGCGAACGCTACCTCCAGTACCTCCAGGCGCTCGCGAGCCTCGCGCGCGCCGACCGTGGAAACCTCGAGCGCTGGCGCACCTACCTCGACGCGCTCGTCGAGCAGGCGGACGCGGTCGGAAGCGTCTCGGCCTGGAAGTCGATCTCGGACACCTCGAACGAACTCGCGCTGGCCTCGCTGCCCGCGTCGACCGGACAGGCGGTCGCCAAGGTCTACAGCGGCTACGCCAACCTCCGTCGCCTCGATTCGCTCGACGACGCCGAGCGCGCGGGAATCGCGCCGAAGCTCGAGGAGGCCGTCGTCGACCAAGGCCTGACGCCCGCCGAGCGCGACCTCGCCTACGGCACGATGGCGCGGCTCGCGGTGCTCGACCTCGCGCGCGCGCGCAGCGCGGCGTCCGACGCGCGCATCGCGACCGCCACGAAGACCTGCGACGACACGCTCGCCCTCGCGCAGAAGAACTCGCCGAACGGCGTGCAGACCGCGATCGCGATGTTCGAGCGCGCCATCCTCGATGCGAAGGGCAACGGATCCAACCCCGCGCTCCTCGAGAAGATCGATGCGCTGCGCGCCGCCGCCGAGGCCGCGAAGCCCGATGGCATGCAGATGATGAGCCTCGCCGCCGTGCTCTCGCGCGGAGGCGAGGAGGGCGCCAAGACCGCTTCGGCGCTCCTGGCCGACTACTGCGCCAAGAACCCCGATGCGCTCATGCAGCGGCGCGCCCGCGCGCTGCTCGTGCGCCCGGTCGACCGCGAGGAGGCGCTCAAGGAGATCGACGCCGCGCTCGCGATCGAGCGCCCCGCGACGAGCATCGTCGCGGCGAGCTTCGAGGGCAACCGGCTCTCGTGCGCGCTCATCCGCTTCGACATCCTCCACGACGCCATCGGTTCGGCCGATGGACTCGGCCGCGAGGACGCCATGCGCAAGGCGAAGACCGCGCGCGACGAGGTCGAGAAGCTTCTGCAGGGTTCGACGGATCCGTCGCCGCTGCTCCGCGCCGACGCGAAGCTCGATATGTCGCGCAACGAGTTCCAGGCTGCGCTCATCAAGCTCAACGAGATCTTCCGCAAGGGAAGCTCCGTCGACCTCGAGCTCTATGTGCTGGCGGCGATCTGCAGCCAGCAGCTCGGCGAGACGGGCCGCGCGCTCGATTTCGTCTCGAGCGGCCTCCAGATCACGCCGTCGAACACGCAGCTTCTCAAGCTGCGCGCGCAGCTCGAGCTCCGCACCGGTCGCGGCGACGCCGCGGCCGCCACGCTGCGCCAGGTGCGCGCGATCGACCCCAACGACAAGGAAGCCGCCGAGATCGAGGAGCGCATCTCGCGCATGGTCGCGAACGACCCGGGCTCCGCGATCGGCGCCACGGCGGGCGGAGCGATCGCCGACTCGTTCGGCCGCGTCCAGGCCGCGCTCGACGCCCGGAACTTCGACCTCGCGCGACAGCTCCTCACGCAGATGAAGGCCTCGCTCGCCGAGCCCGATGTGCGCATGGACCGGCTGGCCGTCATCGTCGAGATGCAGGCCGGCGACAACGCGAAGGCCAAGCAGATCGTGCAGGCCGCGCTCGAGAAGTTCGCGGGCGACGGACCGCTCCTGCGGCTCAACGCCGTGCTCTCGACCAACGATCCGGTCGAGCGCGTGATCGCCATGTCCGAGGGCGACGGCGGCGACGCCGCGATTCGGCCCATCATGATCTACATGCGCCTCCTCCAGTCCGAGGCGGCCGTGCGCGAGCTCGCGGAGCGCGAGAAGCGGCTCGGCAGCTCGAGCGCCGCATCCACGCAGCAGGCCGCCACGCGTCTTGCCGAGGGTCTTGCGGAGTGGCGGAAGAAGGCCGACGCAATCGACCGCCTTCATCCGATCCTGATCGAGGCGGACTTCCGCGAGGCGATGGTGAAGAAGGACTACGCGGCCGCCGCCGGCCTCGTGAAGCTCGCGAAGGAGGGCGGCCGCGATGTCTCGCAGGTGCCGCTGCTCGAGTCGCAGCTCCTGGCGGAGCAGGGCAAGTCGCGCGAGGCGGTCGAGGTGCTCGAGCGCGCGATCCAGAACGGCATGGACACCTCGAATGTCTACCGCATGCTCGGCTCGGTGATCGAGCGGCAGGGCAACCTCGAGGGCGCGATGCGCCAGTACGAGGAGGCCTACGAGCGCAAGCCCGAGGACATGCAGACGGTGCGGTTCCTCGTCGGCGCGTGCGTGCGTGCCGGCAACCTGACGCGCGCGCTCGAGGTGCTGCGCGTCGCACGGCAGGTCGCGGGTCTCGACGAGGAGATCGCGAGCGTGTGGCTCTCCCTCGAGGGCCAGATCGGCGACCGCCGCACCGCGATGGCGCTGCGCGAGAATCAGTACCGCGCGACGCCGGCGGACACGCGCAACGCGATCGCGCTGGCGACGATGCTCGCCACGCTGTCGCCCGAGCGGGTCGATGTCGTCACCGAGGGCGGCGAACCCGCGTACAGCGAGACGGCGTGGCTTGCGCTCAACGACGCCGCGCGCAACGGCGCGATCGACAAGACCCGTTCGCTCTGGCGAAAGCGCTCCGAGGAGATCTTCGCCGCGGCGATGAAGCGCGAGCCGTCCAACATCGATGTGGCCGATCCGTACTCCAACCTCCTCCGCGCGCTCGGCCGCGAGGCGGAATCCGAGAAGGTCGTCGCCGACGCCGTGGCGGCCGGTGGCACGGCCGCGGGCTGGCGCGGTCTCATCTCCCTCGGCAACCTGCAGACCCAGTTCAACAAGCGTGAGGCCGCCGCTGCGAGCTTCGACGAGGCGATCCGCCGCGAGGATCCGAAGACCCGCGACGCGACCCGCACGATCGTCGATCTGCTCGTCGCGCAGGAACGATTCCCGCTCGCGCTGCCGTACCTCGAGTCGCTGGCGAAGCAGGATTCCGAAGCGACCGTGCAGTTCCGCTACGCGGAGGCGCTCATGCGCGTCGGCCGGTTCGACGAGGCGCGCGCCGTCTTCACGACGGCGGCCAACGCCAGCCCCGAGCGCCCCTTCGCGGAGGAACTCCTCGACGGCGCGCTCTCGATGTCGCTCGGCGACAGGCTTCGAGGCGAAGGCAAGCCGGCCGAGGCGCGCACGGCGTACGAGGCGGCGGTTGGTCCGCTGCAGCGTGCCAAGGCCCTCGAGCCGTCCGCAGCCCAGCCGTTCATGCAGGACGCTCTCCTCAAGCGCAAGCTCTACGAGGTGACGGGCGACCGCGCGCGCCTGCAGGAGGCGCTCGCCTCGGCCGACAAGGCCGTGAGCCTCGGCGTCACCGCCTATCCGTCGTGCGCCGTGCGCGCCGATGTGCTCATCGCAGGCGGCGATGTCGCTGGCGCGATCACCGAGTTCGAGCGGCTGCTGAAGCTGGTTCCGACCTCGGTCGACGCGCGGCGACGCGTGATCGAGCTCTGCGTTGGGACGAACGACCTCGCGCGTGCGGAAGCATCGCTGCGTGCGGCCATCAGCATCGCGCCGGGCGAGTCGTCGTGGTTCTTCGCGCTCGGCGATGTGCTCGCCCAGCGCAGCCGTTTCGCGGAGGCGGCGAACGCGTTCAGCCGCGCCGACGCGCTCCGTCCCGACCCTGCGAGCTTCCTCCGCGAAGTCGACGCGCGAATCCGCGCGAAGGACTTCCGCGGCGTGACCGACGCCGCGCGCCGTCGCGGCGACTTCGTCCGGACCAACTCGACGGCGCGCGCCTACACGGGCGTCGCGCTCATCGCCGCAGGCGAGTCGAGCGACGGCTTCAGGACGCTCGTCGAGTCGTACCAGGCGGCGCTCAAGACCGCCGAGTCCGGCGACGAACGCTTCGTGGCCGAGTGGTACACCGCGATCAACCTCCTCTACGGCCCGCCGGAGTTCCAGCAGGCCGAGGAGCTCCTCAAGAAGGTCGTCGGCGAAGGACTCGATGTCCAGGGGCGCATCTACCTCGCCTCGCTCGCCTCGCGTTCCGGCAGCGGGGGACCGCAGAAGGCGGTCGCGTACCTGCAGCCGATCGAGGGCAACGACTTCTCGAAGCAGCCCGCGGCAGGCGCGCTGGTGTTCGACCTGCTCGGCACCGCGAGCTACCTCGCCGGCGACTGCGCCAAGGCCGTCTCGAGCTTCGAGAAGGCGATCGCGCTGACGCCCGACTCGCACTCGGTGCTCAACAACTACGCCTATCTTTGCGGCGAGTGCCTCAAGGATCCGAAGCGAGGCCTGGCGTCCGCCCGCCGCGCGGTGCAGCTGAGCCCGGGCCGCCCCGAGTACCTCGACACGCTCGGCAAGCTGCTCTCGCTCGACGGCCAGTACCGCGAGGCGCTCGAGCTGCTCGACCGCGCCGCAGGAATCGGCAACAGCCCGGCCATCCAGTACCACCGCGCAGAGGCGCTCTTGGGGCTCAACCGCAAGGACGAAGCGCGCGCCGCGTGCGAGCAGGCGGCCAAGCTCAATCCCGACGAGCCGACCAGGAAGGGCATCGAGGAACTCCAGCAGAAGCTGAAATGACACTGTTGCCTGCGCGCGCCCTCCTCGATTCCAACCGGATCCCAGGAGGGCGCTCAAGGTCGGGCGCCGAGGCTGTCTCTTCAAGTGAGGCGCCGAAAGCCCCGATAAAACGAATCGCGAGAAGACCATGACCACCGCCCCGACCAGACCCCCGCTCGACGCCCGCAACCAGCCCCAGCGCCAGCGTCCCAGCGCCCAGGCAGCAGCCCAGATCGATCCGCTCCGCGTGATTCGCCAGAATCTCGTCGGCGTCGGCGTTTCGGCGTTCGCGGGCCTCGTGCTCGGGTTCGCCGCCAACTTCGTGCTTGCGGCGGTCTACCCGATGTACTCGGGACAGGTCCTCTTCGAGCTTCCTGCGCCGCCGAGCGAGGTCGGCGATGTGATCCAGCGCGACCAGCGCACCGAGGAAGCCGTCGAGCGTCTTGGCCAGACCGAGGCCTCGCGCATCCGCTCGCGCGCGCTGCTCGTCCAGGCGATGGCGCGGCCCGACATCCTCGCGACCGAGTGGAGCAAGGACTATCTCGACGCCAGCGGCGTGTTCGACGCCGAGGAAGCGGTCGACGACCTCGAGGACAGCCTCGGCGCGAGCCACCTCCGCCGAACCAACTTCTTCGCGCTCAGCTGGTCGACGCATGTGGCGAAGGATGTCCCGGTCGTGCTGAATGTGATCGCCGACACCTACATCGCCGCGAAGAAGTCCGACGACGACGCCCGATTCGCCACGAACCGCAGGTCGTTCCAGGAGCAGCTCACCAAGCTCGACAACGATGTCAGCGACCTGAGCAACCGCCTCGCGGCCTTCGTGAAGGACAAGAACATGACCTCGACGAGCGAGGAGCGCAACGAGCTCCTGCTCCGCGTCGAGGACACCGCGCGTCAGATCAACCAGACCCGCACGCAGCTGACGCTCGCGCAGAGCCGCAAGCAGCAGACCGAGCAGAAGATCAAGGGCGTGATCGAGTACACCCCCGAGGACATGCGCCGCGCCGAGGAGGACGACCAGGTCCGCGCCGCGAACCTCCGCATGCAGGACCTCTCGGTCGAGCTCGAGACCTACAGCAAGAAGTTCTCGACGGGACACGCCGCCTACCGCTCGATGCTCGCGCGCCTCGACGCCGCGAGGATCGAACGCGATGTCAAGCGCGACGAGATCATCAAGCGCAACCTCAACGCGGACTTCAAGGAGTACGCCGACATCGTGCAGAGCCAGACGGCGGTGCACGACGAGTTCGAGAAGACGCTCGAGACCTACACGACGGCGCTGAAGGACTACACCTCGAACCTGACGACGGTGCAGCAGCTGAAGGAGCAGCGCGAGCGCCTGCAGGAGGCGCGCGCGAAGCAGCTCGAGGTGCTCGCCAACCTCGACCAGTTGAAGACCCGTGAAGACGCGCGCGCCGCGCAGATCGCCCGCCGGGCGCAGACGCCGCGCGAGCTCAGCTTCCCGAGCCTCAAGGTCATGCTGCCGTTCGGCCTCTTCCTGGCCGTCGCCGGCTTCATCGGCTTCATCTTCGTCCGCGAGATCCTCGACACGCGCGTGCGGTCGGCGGCCGATCTCGCCGTCATCCAGGGCCTCCGGATCTTCGGATCGGTGCCCGACCTCGCCGACGACCCGGTCGCACCGGCGAAGGCCGAGCGCTGCGTCCGCGACGCACCGAAGTCGGTCGTCTCCGAATCGTGCCGCCAGACCGCGGGACAGATCTCGAAGGCGTGCGCAGCCGCAGGCGTGAAGACGATCGGCTTCCTCAGCGGCCTTCCCCAGGCGGGCACGACGACCTTCGTCAGCAACGCCGCGGACTCGCTCGCGGCAGGCGGCCGGAAGGTGCTCGTCGTCGACGCGAACTTCCGCCGCAGCCATCTCGCGGCCGCGATGGGCCTCGAGCCCGACGCGAAGGGCCTCGGCGATGTCCTCCACGGCAACATCTCGCTCGCGGACGCCATCCGTCCGGCGGGAGGCGACATCGATGTCCTCTCGGCCGGAACGCCGGCGAGCCGCGTCTTCGAGCTCCTCTCGAGCTCCAAGCTCGACGCGATGCTCGCCGACGCCGCGCAGCGCTACGACTTCGTGCTCGTCGACCTGCCTCCGGCGGTCGTCGCCGGCGACGCGTTCGCGGTGGCGAACAAGGTCGACGCCACGGTGCTCGTGGTGCGCGCGATGCAGGAGCAGCGCGGACTCGTCGCGAGGCTGGTCAACCAGCTGAGCGATGTCCGCGGCAAGTGCCTCGGCGTCGTGCTCAACCGTCCGAAGAACACCGCGGGCGGCTACCTCCGCAAGAACTACGAAGTGATGGCCACCTACTCGGCGAAGAGCTGAGCGGATGGCCACAGCAGAAGATCGAAACCGACCCGACGGGCTGACGCATGTCGACTCCGCATAAACCACTCCGCGTGCTCATGACGGGCGGCGGTGGCTTCATCGGCTCCCATCTCTCGGAGCTCCTCCTCGACCGCGGCGACACCGTCACGGTGGTCGACGACTTCTCGACGGGCCGACGCGGCAACCTCGCGATCGTCCGGTCGGTCGCGTCGCGCGTCGACCGCTACCGCGTGATCGAAGGCACGGTCTCCTCCGTGCTTCCGACGCTCTCGCCGCTTGACTTCGACTGCGTCTACCACCTTGCCGCCGCCGTCGGCGTGCGCATGGTGGTCGAGCGGCCGATCCACACGATCGAGACGAATGTGCACGAGGCGAGCGCGGTGCTGCGCTTCTGCGCGGAGCGCGCGCTGCCGGTGCTGATCGCGTCGACCAGCGAGGTCTACGGCAAGGGCGTGCGCGTCCCGATGCGCGAGGACGACGATGTCGTCTACGGCTCGACCGCGTACAGCCGCTGGTGCTACGCGTGCTCGAAGGCGATCGACGAGTATCTCGCGCTCGCCTACCACCGCGAGTTCGGGCTTCCCGCGGTGATCGCGCGGTTCTTCAACACCGTCGGTCCCCGCCAGATCGGCGAGTACGGCATGGTGCTTCCGCGCTTCGTCGCGGCGGCGCTCGAGGGCCGCGATCTCGAGGTGCATGGCGACGGCATGCAGTCGCGCTGCTTCTGCGATGTGCGCGATGTGGTGCGCGTGCTGCCGAAGCTGGTGGAGACGACCTCGTGCCACGGGCGCGTCTTCAACATCGGCCGCGAGGAACCCATCACGATCCGCGCGCTCGCGGAGCTCGTCGTCAAGACGCTCGGTTCCCCGAGCGCCATCCGCGCGGTGCCGTACGAAAAGGCGTTCTCCGCCGGCTTCGACGATCTCCTCGTGCGCCAGCCCGACCTCACGCGCATCCGCGCCGCCGTCGGCTTCGAGCCGCGGATCTCGTTCGTCGACACGATCCGAGACCTCGCGGCCGAGATCGGAAGGCGCCCCGCACATGACGCTGCGACGGGAGCGGGCCGGTGAGCGGCCTCGACGCCACGGTCATCCCGCAGGTGCCGACCTCGATCGGGACGCCGATCGACGCGATCGTTCCGCTGCAGCCGCCCGAGCCGCATGTCTACGCGTTCGGCGAGCTGCTGAACGGCTACATCGGCGTCTTCATCGTCGGCTTCATCGTCACGCTCGTCGCGACGCCGTTCGTGCGCAGGCTCGCGATCGCGATGGACATCATCGATCGGCCGAACGAGTCGCGGAAGGAACACAAGTATCCGATCGCCTACCTCGGCGGACTCGCCGTCTTCCTTGGCGTGTTCGCGGCGATCGCCTTCAGCTTCATGGTGGTCGACGGGCCGGGCGGCGAACTCGGTCCGGTGCCGATCTCGATCATCGTCGGCATCCTCGCGATCACCTTCACCGGCCTCGCCGACGATGTGTGGGGCTGGGACCCGCGCCTCAAGATCATGGGCCAGCTCATCGCGGCCGCGGCGCTCGCGCTCGAGGACATCGGCACCCGCGTCGCCGAAGGCGTGTTCCTGCCGCTCTTCGGCGAGCCGTCGACGGTGCTCGCCACGCTCGGCCCCGTCGTGCTCCATTCAGGCGATGTCTACTACTGGTCCGGCACCGCGCTGATCGCGATCTTCGTGCTCGGCGGCTGCAACGCGATGAACCTCATCGACGGCCTCGACGGGCTCTGCTCGGGCGTCGCCGGCATCATGGGCTCCGCGCTCCTCGTGCTGTCGCTTCTCATCGCCTCGTCGGCCGCCGTCGCCGAGCCGTACGAATCGCTCGCCGGCGTGCGCATCGTGCTGTGCCTCGCGCTGCTCGGAGGCGTGCTTGGGTTCCTACCCTGGAACTTCAACCCCGCCGTCATTTTCCTCGGCGACTGCGGCAGCCTCCTGATCGGCTACCTGCTCGTGGTGATCATCCTGCTCCTCGGCGAGCAGGGGCAGACCCACCTCGTCTTCGCGGGGCTCATCATCTTCTCGCTCCCGATCATGGACACATCGCTTGCGATCCTGCGGCGCAAGCTCGCGGGCGTCTCCATGTCGCAGGCCGACGCCAACCACATCCATCACCTCGCCAAGCGGGCGCTCGGCGGGGTGAAGAAGGCTGTCGTGGCCCTCTACGGGCTGACTTTCCTCTTTGGCATCCTCGGAGTGCTCCTCGGGGCGCTGGCCATCGAGCAGATCGTCCGACTGCGCATCGTCTATGTCGCGGCCATCGTGCTCTTCGCCGCCATCGCGGCCGTCAGTCTGAAGACCGCGCTCCGAAACCGATGGGCGGCTCAGCTTGGTGGCGCGGGTGACGGCCCGGAGCCGGCGACGAGCCAGGCGACCGTGAAGCAGCAGCCGGCCTCGGGGGGTTCTCCCTCGGGTGGTTCTCCATCGGGCGGCTCTCCATCGGGTGGTTCTCCAGAGGCCTCGAGCAAGCCGTGATCGAGTCAGAGCCACTCGATCCGAGTTCACAATACAGTCAATGTGACCAGATATTCCGCCTCGATGAGAGCGGCCATGTGCCCGTTCTCTTCCGAGAGACGCTGGAATGCCTCTCCCCGCAAGCAGGGCAGATATATGTCGATTTGACCGCTGGCAGGGGAGGGCACGCCGCGGCCGTCGCAAAGCAGCTTGCGCCGGGCGGGAAGGTCGTGTTGTTCGATCTCGACGCGGGAAACCTCGCCTATGCCACGGATCGGGTCCGCCGCGAGAGCGGACTTGAGGTGATCGCCGTGCAGGGGAGCTTCGTGTCAGTCCAACGCGAACTCACCGCCCGAGGCATCCGCGCGGACCTCGTCCTCGCCGACCTCGGGTTTGCTTCCACCCAGGTCGACGACCCCTCGCGGGGGCTGAGCTTCCTCCGCGACGGCCCGCTCGACATGCGGCTCGACCCGACCTCGATCGTGAGCGCGCGCGACATCGTGAACGGCTCAAGCGAGCGCGAACTCGCCGACATCATGTTCCGGTTCGGCGACGAGCCGCTCGCCAAGAAGATCGCCCGCAAAATTACGGACGCTCGCGCGGTTGCGCCGATCAACACGACGGCGCAGCTGGCGGATCTGGTTCGGGATGCCTACGGCTCCCGCGCCCGCACCTCGCGGATGCACCCAGCGACGAAGGCCTTCATGGCCATCCGCATCGCGGTGAACGACGAGCTCGGCGCGCTTGACGCGCTCCTCGGCTCCATTCGCTCCGCAGCGTTGCGTGTGCACGAAGGCGCTCCGACCTGGCTCTCGCGCGGCGCGCGGGTGGCGGTCATCGGGTTTCACAGCCTCGAGGACCGACTCGTGAAGCGCAGCTTCGCCACCATGCAGAGGGATGGTCTCTGCACCGAGATCACCAACGGCGCGTTGGTATCATCGGATTCCGAGTCCGCGGTGAACCCGCGGGCGAGGTCAGCGAAGCTTCGCGCGGTCATGGTCGACCGCGCACATGAAGTGTGAGATCAGGTGGCATCAGCGTGACATCTTGGTGCGAGAGTTGCTTCCGAAGCCGCAGGCACGCGCATGAGCGCGACGGCGACGGAGGCACGAGCAGCAAGACTGCGGCAAGGAAGCTCAGTCATGACGCGTGAAAACAAGCTTGCAATCGTGATCGGTTTCGGCCTCCTCCTCTTCGTGGGGATCCTGGTGTCCGACCATCTCTCTGCGCGCAACGCGCAGATCGCGAACCCGCAGACCGAGGTCGCGCGCTTCGAGCCCGCGCGTCTGCCCGGCGGCGAGCCGCAGCAGTTCGGCCAGGTCCTGCCGCCCGCCGTCCCCGAGCGCGCCGTCGCGGGTTCGTTCGGCATCGACGATGGCAACCACGGCACGATGCTTCCCGGCGAAGCGGTGCAGCCGCCCGTGCAGCCGCTCGTGCAGCCGCCCGTGCAGCCGCTCGTGGAGGTCACGCCGGTTGCGCCGAAGGAGCGCACGCACGCGATCGCGAAGGGCGAGACCCTCGGCGATGTCGCGAAGCGCTACTACGGCAAGCGTTCGCTTGGCCCGAAGCTCGCCGAGTTCAACAAGGTCGACTCCTCGCGCCTGAAGATCGGGCAGACGGTCGCCATCCCCGACATCACCGTGCTTGACCCGTCCGCTGCGCCCGCGCCGGCCGCGGTGCTCGCCACCGACGCCACGCTCGGCGTCCCGACGCCCGCGCCCGCCGCGCCCGTTGCGCCCGAGTCGCCGAAGTACGGCACCGTGAAGGTCACCGAGGGCGACACGCTCTACCGCATCGCCAAGCGCGTCTACGGCGACGGTTCTCGTTGGAACGAGATCGCCGCGCTCAACAACCTTGGCGACGGCAAGGCGCTGAAGCCGGGCCGCGAGCTCAAGTACGCGCTCGCGCGCTGAGTCGCCGGGGATCAGGCGAGAAAATCAGGCATGGAGGCCCGATGTTCGCGAAGCTCGCAACCGTGATCGTGGTGCTTGGCGCGATGTTCGGCGCGCTGCTCGTCAATCGACAGCAGCGCATCGACGCAGCGTCTGAGATCAGCCGCATCCACTTCAGCATGATCAAGCACGAGCGCGCGCGAACCAACCTGCAGGCGCAGGTCGCCGCCGCGGTGCGCCCCGACCGCCTTCGCGAGAAGGTCCGCGTGGCCGTCGGTTCCAAGGATGTGCTGCAGGCCTTCAAGCCGATTCCGTTCCGTTCGACGCCCGCGCGGGCGACCGACGAGGCGCTGGGCACCATCGGCCAGGAACTCGCCGGCGGCGA
>CAIXEV010000334.1 GCA_903918555.1 uncultured bacterium
ATCGTCCCCAACATGGTCGCGGTGAAGCGCGACGACGCCATCCGCGAGCTGCTCGACGCCATGGTGTCGGCCGGCAAGGTCTCGGCCGACATGCGCGACTCCTTCGCGAAGGCGATCATCGCCCGCGAGAACAAGGGCTCGACCGGGCTCAACCACGGTGTCGCGATCCCGCACACCAAGTCGCCCGCCATCAAGTCGCCGATGGCGGCGATCGGCGTGAGCCGCACCGGCATCGACTTCAACTCGCTCGACAAGCAGCCCGTCTTCTCGGTCGTGCTGCTCCTGTCGCCGGAGTCGAAGCCCGAGCTCCATCTCGAGGCGATCCAGGCGATCTTCTCGCATCTCTCGAAGGACCAGTTCCGCCGCTTCCTGCGGCAGGCGAAGTCCGTCGAGGATGTGACGACCCTGCTCGACGAAGCCGACGCGGGACAGGTCAGCCGCTGAGGGCCGATGCGTTCCGCGCAGGCGACCATCGTCAACAAGCTCGGGCTGCACGCGCGGCCGGCGATGACATTCGTCGAGGAAGCTTCGCGCTTCGACTCGTCGATCACCGTGCGCAAGTCCGGTGACGGCGAGACGGTCGACGGAAAGTCGATCCTTCAGATGCTCATGCTCGCGGGAACCTGCGGCACGGTGATCGAGATCACGGCCGACGGAAGCGACGAGGAATCCGCGCTTTCAGCGCTGCTCGCGGTCGTGGCGGGACGCTTCGGCGAGGACGAATAGGCCGTCGGCGCGTGACCGTCAGCGCGCGGCGTGGCCGTCACTGCGCGGGCGTCGTGATGCGCTCGGTGGTGGTCTCGCGCCGCATCAGCTGCGCGAGCGCCTCGCGCGGCGGCAGGCCGTCGAACACCATCATCTCGACCGTCTCGCAGATGGGGGCCTCGATCCCCCGCTCGCGCACGAGCCTCATGAGCGCACGCGCGGTGGGAACGCCCTCGACCACGGAGATCGTGTCGGCGAGCGCCTCCTGCACGCCGCGCCCGCGGGCAAGCCGCTCGCCAAAGCTGCGGTTGCGGCCCTCGGGCGCGAAGCAGGTCGTCGACAGGTCGCCGACGCCGGCGACTCCGAAGAAGGTCTCGAGCTTCCCGCCGAGCGCGACGCCGACCCGCGCGATCTCGGCGAGCCCGCGCGCAAGCAGCGCGCTCTTCGCGTTGACGCCGAGCCCCATGCCATCGGCCACGCCCGCGGCGATGGCGATCACATTCTTGCAGGCGCCCGCGACCTCGACCCCGATGAGGTCGGGCGACTGGTAGATGCGCGTCCAGTCGGAAGAGAAGGCGCCGGCCACGCGCGCGGAGAGCGCTGCGTTCGGACTCGCGGCGACGAGCGCCGCGGGCAGCCGTCGCGCAAGTTCCGCGGCGATCGTCGGGCCGCTCAACGCCGCGACCTGCAGATCGGCGCCGAGCGTCTCGGCGAGGATGTCGCAGGGAAGACGGAAAGTGTCGACTTCGATGCCCTTGGCGATGCTGACGATCGGCACACCCTTCGGCACCGAGGGCGCGAGGCGGCCAAAGGTCGGGCGGATGAACTGGGTCGGGATGGCGCAGACGATGAGCGTCGCGTCGCGGAGCGCGGCGGGATCGGCCGTGACGGCGACCGCCGGATGCAGCCTGAAGCCGGGAAGCCGGGCGCTTTCGCGGGTCTCGCCGAGCCGGCGCGCCTCGGCCTCGAACGGCGAGACGAGCACCGTCGGGATACGACGGGCCGAAAGGATGTCGGCGAGGACCAGCGCCATCTGGCCGTCCCCGACGAGGGCGATCCGCTCGGACAGGTCGTTGCTCACCCCCGAAGGATAACCTCGGCGTGCGTTCGTGGTCCGGGACTTGCGCCCGAGACGCGGGCTTTCGCGAACCAGCGCCGGCCGTGGCGCGAAACGACGCGCTCGAGCCTTCGCGCAGGCTCGGTTCTCCATCTCAACGGCGCGGATCCCGCGCATCCACATGTCCAATCTTGCGCGCCCGCGTCTGAACCGCCTCCGAAGCGCGCCGAAGCCGACCTCGACCGAGAGGGTCTGCTACCCTCCTGTTTTGAGCGCCTGATTCCGCTCGGATCGACGACATGTCCACGATCTCATCCTTCCCGAACTCGACCTCCAGCTCGAACCGCCTCGCCGACGATCCGTCCGGTGCAGAGCGGCTCGAGCGCCAGCTGTTCGTCGCCCTCTTCGGCGGCGTGCTGCTGCTCGCCGCATGGATCGCCAAGCTGCTCGACATCGAGACGACGGTGGCCAACATCCCCGCGCTCGTCGGCGCGCTGGTGCTGGTGGTGCCGCTCGCCAAGGGCGCGCTCGAGGAACTGCGCGATGGCCGCGCGTCGAGCGACAGCCTCGCGTGCCTTGCCGTCTTCGCTGCCATCGCGAACGAGCTCTACCTCGCCGCCGGCTTCCTCGCGTTCTTCCTGTGGTTCAGCGAGCTCGTCCTCTCGCGCACGGCGTGGGGCGCGCAGCGCGCGATCCGCGACCTGATCGAGCTCACCCCTGATGTCGCGCGGCTCGTCGAGTCGTCGGGCGAGGAGCGCGAGGTCTCGCTCAGCCAGCTCAAGCAAGGTTCGATCGTGCGCGTCCGCCCCGGCGAGAACCTGCCCGCCGACGGCACCGTGCGCGCGGGCACCTCGAGCATCAACCAGGCGTCGCTGACGGGTGAAGCCGTCCCGATCGAAGTCCAGCCCGGCGTGCCGGTCTACGCAGGCACCACGAACCTCACCGGCCAGATCGACATCGAGGTCACCGCCGTCAAGGGCGAGACGACCATCGGCAAGGTCGAGAAGCTGATCCGCGAGGCCGAGAGCGCCAAGGGCAAGAAGCAGGAGCTCATCGAGCGCATCTCGGCCTACTACGTCCCCGTCGTCCTGATGGTGGCGCTGATCGTGTGGTTCTTCACCGCGAAGTCCGGCTCGCCCGACGCGAAGGCCGTCGCCGCCGAGCGCGCGATCACGGTGCTCGTCGTCACCTGCCCGGGCGCGCTGCTCATCGCCTATCCGACCGCGATGGTGGCTGCGTTCGCCGCCGCGGCCCGCGTCGGCGTGATGATCAAGCAGACCCGCACGCTCGAGGCCGCCGCCGATGTCGACACCGTCGTCATGGACAAGACCGGCACGCTGACGACCGGCAAGTTCGCCGTCAGCCGCCTCGCCCCGGCCGATGGCGTCGAGGGCGCTGCGCTCCTCCAGGCCGCCGCCGACGCGGAGCAGTCCTCGAACCACCCGCTCGCGAAGTCGATCCTCGACACCGCCGAGCGCGCGCGCATCAAGCCGCAGTCGCTCACCGCGTACCGCGAGATCCACGGTCGAGGCGTCGCCGCAACGACCGCCGACGGCGAGATCTTCGCCGGCCGCGGCGCGTGGATCGTCGAGCTCAATCCGTCGCTCGCCGCAGAGGTGAAGGCGGTCGAGGCCAAGATCGAAGGCATGTCGGGCGTGCATGTCATGGCGAACGGCCGCTACCTCGGCGCCGTCGGCCTCGAGGACAAGCTTCGCCGCAACGCGGGCGAGGTCGTCTCGAAGCTGCGCGACCTCGGCGTGCGCCGCATCGCGATCTTCACGGGCGATCGCCTCGCTGTCGCGACGCGCGTCGGCCAGTCGGTCGGCGTCGACTCGATCGAGGCCGAGTGCCTCCCCGAGGAGAAGCACGAGGAGCTCAAGTACCTCATCCGCCAAGGTCACCGCACGCTCGTGGTCGGCGACGGCATCAACGACGGCCCGATCCTCGCGACCGCCGATGTCGGCGTGGCGATGGGCCTCTCGGGCTCGGACATCGCGACCAACAGCGCAGGCGTCGCGCTGATGAACGACGACCTCCGCAACATCCCGTTCCTCCTCGAGATCGCCCGCAAGGCGAAGTCGGTGATCGCGCTGAACATCACGGTCGCGATCCTGCTGGCGATCATCGGCCTCGCGCTCGCCGCGACGGGCCGGCTCTACATCTGGGTGACGCCGTTCTACCAGGCCGCCGCCTATGTCTTCGTGATCGCGAACTCGCTGCGCCTCGTGCGCTTCGGCGAGGATTTCGCGGCCGCCGAGGAGATCCGCCGCGAGCAGGAGGCGAGCGTCGCAGCGAAGCCCACCCGCAAGCTCGCGGGAGCCTGAACGCCCCGCCGCCGGCCCCATGCGGGCCGACTGTGACCTTTGCTACATTCCGCAGGCGCCCGGTCGACCCGGGCGCCTGCTTCATTTCCGCGGAAACCCCATGTCCACGCTCGCACCAATCCAGTCGCTGCTCGGCGCCGAAGCCGATTCGCTCCTCTCGCACAAGGCCAAGGTC
>CAIXEV010000335.1 GCA_903918555.1 uncultured bacterium
AGTCCAGCGCGTACGCTGTTGCCATGCGCATCCTCGTTCTCGGCGGCACGGGCTTCCTTGGGCCCCATCTGATCGACCTCGCTCTCGCAAAGGGCTGGCAGGTCACCACCTTCAATCGAGGCAAGACCGACCCCGCCCGGCTCTCGGGCGAGAAGTACAAGGCCGTGCGTCAGTTGAAGGGCAACCGTGACCCGAACAAGGACGACGGCCTGAAGTCCCTCGAGGCGCTGGTGTCCGAACTGAGGTCACGCGGAGAGCGTCTCGACGCCGTCATCGACAACTCTGCGTACGTTCCGCGCATCGCAAAGGCCTCTGCGGAACTCCTCGCGCCGGTGACGCAGATGTATCAGCTCGTCTCGACGGTGTCGGTGTGGACGGACAACTCGGTCGCGCCCGATGAGTCGACGCCTGTCGCGACGATCGCCGATCCGACCGTCGAACAAGTCACGGGCGAAACCTATGGCCCGCTCAAGGCACTCTGCGAGCAAGCAGCCGAATCGGCGTGCCCGGGGAAGACCTGCATCGTCCGACCGGGACTGATCGTCGGCCCTGGCGACGACAGCTGTCGATTCACCTACTGGCCGATCCGCATCGCCCGCGGCGGACTCGTGCTTGCGCCCCGCGCCCCGAAGCCCGACGAAGCCCGCGTGCAGGTCATCGATGTCCGCGACCTCGCCGCGTTCCAGCTGAAACTGATCGAGGATGGACACAACGGCACCTTCATCGCCGCTGGTCCCGAGGGCCCGCTGACGATGGCGGAGATGCTTGCAGGCATCAAGGCCTCTGTCTCCACTCCCGTCGAGTTTGCCTGGATCGACGAGGCGTGGCTGCTCGAGCAGGGCGTGCAGCCTTGGATGGGCCTGCCCCTCTGGATTCCGCAGCTTCCCGAGACGCTCGGCGCGGGCCGCGCGAAGAACGGCAAGGCCCTCTCGCATGGGCTCACCTGTCGCCCGCTCGCGGAGACGGCTCGAGACACGATCGCCGACTTCGAGTCCACGCGGGCTGATCGTCCCGCCGACTTCGCGTGGGGCAGCGGCCGTACGCCTGGCATCAGCGCCGAACGCGAGACCGAACTCCTCAAGGCCTGGGATGCCCGCGCCCGGTGAGGCTCTCCTACGCAGCCTGCGGCGATACGAGCAGCGCGCGTGCGTTCAGCCCCGACTCGACCGCGATCCAGTCGATCGTCTCGAGCTCCGCCTCTTCGAGCGGCACACCGAGCACCTCTCGCCATCGGGCGGGATCGACCCACTCGCCGCGGACATCGACTGTGAGGAAATCCCACTCCTTGCCGTAGTTGCAGTGCGACCCCGCGCTTGACCACCGCCAATCGACGGGATCCTTGACCAAGCCTGCAGCGGCGGGATTGCGCTCGATGTAACGCAGTGCGTTCCATGCATGCCGCGCGTCCATCCGCGCCGCGTAGAAGCGGCCCTCCCAGCACGAGCCACGCCGGCCACGCCGCGTGTTGAGCATCTCGGAGTAGCGCTTGTGCAGTTGTCCGAAGCAGCGGCTGATTCCCTTGGTGCAACGGGGAATCACCGCGAAGTGCACATGGTTCGGCATCAGGCAGAAGCCCCCGATGCCGACCTCGTTTCGCCGCGCGAGGCTGCCAAGCATCGCGAGGTAGTACAGCTTGTCGAGCTCGCTCTCGAACAGCCTCATCTGCTGGTTTCCGCGGTGCACTACGTGATACGCGGCGCCGATCTCGATCAGTCGGTGCTTTCTTCCCATCTGTGGTTCCTTTCTTGTTGGCCGCATTGGCGACGCGACCGAAAATAACCCCACGCCGCCGAGCCTTCGGAAAGTTCGGACAAAATTCAGGAGGATTGTCCGGCGCACGGCACGTGCCGTGCAGTGCCTGGCACTGCGCGGCACGTGCCGTGCACAGCTCAGGAGGCGCCGTTTGGGTGGGGTGGCGCCGTTGCGCTGGCGCGCCTTCGCGACCTATCAGGAAAGGTGAAAAACTTTTGAGGCATGGGGCGATCTCCTGATAGAAGCAGGCAGAAACATGCGTAAGAGCGCGGATTCGGAGTTTCCGAATCTCCGCGCGGAGGTGCGATCGGCCCCTCCGTCGCGGTTTCACCAAACTCAATCCGCACCGCACCGGGGTTTCGTTGGACAGGGATGTGGTCCGCCCCCCGCGGATCTGCAACCCTCGCGGATCTGCAACCCTCGCGGATCTGCAACCCCCGCGGACCTGCACCCCCCGCGCCCCGCGCGAGATGGCCACTTCCCTGGCGGACCCCGCCTGGAGGGTGCGAGCAGCTGCCTGAACATGCACGACGCCGGCGTTCACGAACGCCGGCGTCGCGCCTGTTTTTCAAGTCACCGGTGCGCCTGCCGCTACAGCACCCGCTACAACACCTCGGCCGCGAGGCTCGCCAGGCTCGAGCGCTCCGTCTTCGACAGCGAAACATGGCCCGCGATCCGCTGGCCCTTGAACCGCTCGATCGCGTGCGCCAGTCCGTTCGACTGGGCGTCGAGATACGGGTTGTCGATCTGGAGGATGTCGCCCGACAGCACGATCTTCGTGCCGTCGCCGACGCGCGACACGATCGTCTTGATCTCGTGCGGCGACAGGTTCTGCGCCTCATCGACGATCATGAACTGGTGCGGGATCGACCGGCCGCGGATGTAGGTCAGCGGCTCCATCACCACGCGCCCCGTCGCCATCAGCTGGTCGAGCCGCTGCTCCGCCGTGCGGCTCTCGGGCCGCTCGTCGACATGGCTTCCGCGCGTCGACAGGAGGTACGAGATGTTGTCGAAGATCGGCTGCATCCACATCGCGAGCTTCTCGTCCTTGTCGCCCGGGAGATAGCCGATGTC
>CAIXEV010000336.1 GCA_903918555.1 uncultured bacterium
AGGTACTCGCCGAGCAGGTTGCCGAGGTACGCGACCTCTTCCTCGCGCGCCTTGATGTCACGGGTGAGCCCGGTGAGATCGAAGGTGCGGGTCTCGAGGAGACGCGACGACTGCTGCGCGTCCTGACGAGCCTTCACGACCTCCTGCTCGAGGTCGCCGAGCTGGCGGACAAGCGGCAGGCGCTCGGCCGCCACGCGCTCGCGAAGCGCGGAGAGCTCCTTGAGGCTGTCCTCGAGCTGCTTCTGGATGTCGGTGGATGCAGCGTCGAACGTCGGCTTCCGCTCCGCAGGCGCGGGCGCGTCCTGCGCAAGCGCGGATGCCGGCGCGGAGAGCGCGAACGCTGCGAGGAGGATGGTCTTGGCGATGGTGTGCATGGATGGGATCCTGCGTCGTGGGTGCTGTGAGGCGCGTGGTTCAGTCGACCTTCAGCGGAAGGGGCACGAACTCAGCGGGGCTTTCGTTCTTGAGGATGGCGACGAGCTTCGCGACCTGCGGAGCCATGTCGTTGGCGACGGTCCAGGTGAAGCCCTCAGGCCCCGCGGTGCCGAATCCGGCGATCTTGCCGCCGCCGCCCGAGTAGTACGCCTGCGCGAGGCCGATGTACACGACGGTGACCTCCGCGCTCGAGCCATCGGCAAGCTTGCGGATCTCGCTCGTCATGGTGATCTCGCGCGCGAACTTGTTGACCTCGTTCACGATGCCGACGAGGTTCTGGAAGCGCACGGCGATCGGGAGCTCCGACTTCGCGGAATCCGCGGGCAACCGCTGCGAGAGCGGACGGATCTTGTCGCGGATCGGGTCGGGAAGCCGGCGCACGAGGTCCTTCACCCGCGACTCAAACGCGGCGGCCGTCGCCGCCAGCTCGGCCGATGCGGACTTCAGCTTCTCGCTCTGCTCGACGAGCTCCGCGCGCTTGCGGTCGGCGTCGGTGATCGACTTGTCCGTCTCGGCGACGCGCTCCTTCGCGCCCGCGAGGTCGCGCTTCACGACATCGATGCGGGACTCGAGGATCTCCTTGCCAAGCGCCCACTCGCGCGCCTCCTCGGAGATGATTCGCCGCGTCTCGACCCAGCGGTCGAGCACCTCGCGCGTCGAGTCGATGCGGGCGCCGACGCTCGCTTCATCGGATTCGGTCGCCTGCTGCGCCGACGGGGTGTTCGCCCACGCGCTTGCGGCGGCAAGGATGCCGAGGGCGCCGAAGGTTCGGATGAAGCTGGTTCGTGTGGTGTTCGACAGGTGAAGCATGAGGCTTGGTCCTGCGCCGGGCCGCGGCGCATCAGAAGTTCATCTGGAAGGAGAGTCCGACCGCGAAGTCGATGCCCGCGGTGTAGGAGGTGTTCAGCAGGTCCGCCGGCAGGTACTCCGAGCGGTAGACGGTCTGGATCTCGGGATTGAGGATGTTCTTCGCCTGGAAGAAGATCTTCCAGTTCTCGCCGATCGACTGCTGCACCGTGAAGTTGAGGGTGGCGTAGGGCAGCGCGTAGATGCTCGGGATGAAGACGCCGGTGAGCGTCTCGGCGCCGGCGCCGGACTCGAGCGTGGTGCCGGACAGGTTGTAGAAGAGGCCGAGCTGCGTGCCGCTCGCCTCGACCTCGTAGGTCGCGTTCAGGTTGAGGAGGAAGTCGGGCGTCCCGCTCATCGGGCGCTCCGCCAGCGGGTAGCCGATCAGCTCGAAGTCGGCCTGCTCGTCCTCGGGCACCTCGACCGACGAACGGATGAAGGTCGCGTTCGCACCGAAGGCCAGGCCCTTGAGGCGCTCGTCGACCGCGTCCATCTTGACGCGCGCCTCGAGCTCGATGCCCTGCATCGTGCCCTTCGGATAGTTCACCGCGGTCGTGTAGGAGAAGTTCTGCGGTGCGACGAACTGCGCGTACTCGATCGGCGCCTCGATCGACTTGTAGAACCACGAGCCGGAGAAGAACCAGGTCTCGTCGGGCGTGTAGTCGACGCGCAGGTCGTAGTTCTTGAGCTCGCTCAGCTGCAGGTCGGGGTTTCCGATGAAGATCGGTCCGCCGAGGAACTCCTGCTGGAGGATCGGGGTCAGTTCGCGGAAGGTCTGGCGGGCGATCGTCCGCGCGAAGTTCGCGCGGAAGACGAGCCCCTCGGAGGCTTGGTACTGAAGGCCGATCTGCGGCAGAAGATCGGTCTGGTCGAAGTTTGCGTTCGCGGCCGTCGGATCCGATGCAAAGCTGATCGGGACGAGACC
>CAIXEV010000337.1 GCA_903918555.1 uncultured bacterium
CCCCGACCGCCTGCTCTTCACGAGTGGTGCGACGGAGTCCTGCAACCAAGTGATCCGCGCGGCTAGGCGATCCGGCGGCGCGCTTCCCGCAATCGTGACGACCACAATCGAGCACGCCGCCGTCGCGGCGGCCGTCGATCGCGAGGCAACGAGCGGCCGCAAGGTGAGTTTCGTCGGCGTTGATGCCAATGGGACCATCGATCTCGATTCGCTCGCCGACGCCATCGCCGATGGCGCAGGACTCGTGAGCGTGCAGTGGGTCAACAACGAGCTCGGCGTGATCCAGCCTGTGGCCGAAGTCGCGGAGATTTGCCAGCGGCACGGCGCGCTGCTCCATGTCGACGCATGTCAGGCGCTTGGCAAGATCAAGATCGATCTTGACGCGCTGGGCGCTGACTTCGTCTCACTCTCCGGCCACAAGATCGGCGCGCCCTCGGGCATTGGCGCGCTCTATGTGCGCGATCGGCGCTCGCTGCCGGCAGGCCAGGTCGGCGGCGAACAGGAGCGTTCGCGTCGCGCCGGCACCGAGAATCTCGCCGGAATCGTCGGATTCGGTGCGGCGGCGAGCGAGCGGTTGAAGTGCTTGCCCGAGCTCGTCTCGAGGTGGCAAGCGCTTCGAGGCGCGTTCGAGGCAAGACTCCCAGTCGGGGCCCGAGTGAACGGCGCCCGGGCACCGCGCGTTGCCAACACCTCGTCGGTGACTTTCCCGGGCGTCGATGGGTCCGCGCTCCTTGCGCGGCTCGATGCGGAAGGGGTGTGCGTGTCGCAGGGTTCCGCTTGCCACAGCGCGCGCCCTGAACCCTCGCATGTTCTTCGATCAATTGGTCTCTCTGAGCAGGATGCGTACGCCACCATCCGGTTCAGTCTCGGCGTCGCCACGACCGCCGAAGAGATCGATGTGACGCTCAGCGTTCTTTCGGTGGCGTTGCGTGGCGATGTCAAGCAGCAGGTCGCGGTGGCCTGAACGGAGGATCCATGCAGTTCGGTGGTCACGAGACATTTCCTCTCCGCGAAGGATGGCTGCATAAGGGCCTCGAGCTGATCCGCGAGGACGCGCGGGCGTTCGAAGACGAGCATGTCGCCGACCGGCTTGGCGTCGGCCGCAATATGGCCAAGTCGATCCGCCACTGGCTGGTGGCGTGCGGTCTGGCCGAGTCTGGTGTGTTCGACCTCAAGCTGACGGCGCTGGGCCGGGGGGTATGGGCAAATGATCCGTACTTCCTCTCGTCGACCACCTGGTGGTTGATGCACATCGAGCTCGCGACGAACCAAGCCGATGCTTACTCATGGTGGTGGTTCTTCAACCACTTCCATTCCGAGCGCTTCGAGAAGCCAACCTGCGTGGAGGCGCTGCGTCGGCATCTCGCGTTCGCCAAGTCGCGTGTGCCGAAGGACGAGACGTTGCTGCGCGATGTCGGCTGCATGCTGGCGTGCTACTCGCGTCCGATCCCCGCGCTTCGTGAGGACCCGGAGGACGCCCGTCATTCGCCGCTGATCGAGCTTGGGCTCATTGATCATCACCGCGAGTCTGGGCAGTACCGCGTCCATCGCGGGGCGAAGAGCGTCTCGCAGGCCGTACTCGCCTACTCGATCGCTCGCGCATTCGAACGCCGGGGAGAATCAGTGCCTGGAAGCGTGCTGCTCCACGACCTTGCACGACTCGAGTCGGGCCCGGCTCGGGCGCTGTGCTTGTCACCCGAAGCACTATTCCAAACGATCGAGCATGCACAGGGCGAGTCTGGCAAGCCCGTAGTCGAGATCGGCGGGCTCGCAGGGCAGCGTGTCGTCAAGATGCGGTTGAACTCGTCGGCCGACATCGCGAAGGTTGCGCTTGCAGAGAGCAAGGAGGAGACGCATGTCGCCTAAGCCGAAGACGCCCACTGCAGCTTCCGGCAAGCGGAGCGGCACCACGAACGGTCGCCTGTCGGTCGAGACGCTGCTGCGCTCGATCAATGTGGTGTTTGATGTCGCGGAGCCGTCGCGCGTCGCGCATTTCCGCCCAACGGGAAAGAGCGTTTCGCTGCTCCGCGCGCTGCTCGGCCTGCAGGGCGAGGCGGCGTTCGTCGTCGTCGCGCCCTACGGCTCCGCGAAGTCGCTGGCGAGCACCTACTGCGCGCAGGTCGTTGAGAATCGTGACGATGCGCGCGAGTCGATCCAGATCGTGGGTCGCCGAATCGCGAACATCTCCCAGGATCTCGCCGACACGATCGCGACGCGCGTCCGGAAGGGGCAGAGCGGTGTTGTCGTTGCGCTCAACGGCCCTACCGACAATCTCGGCGAATCACTGCGAACCGCCCTGCTTGAGTCGCTGCGACGAACTGGTCGCAAGGCGCTGGCGAAGCGAATCGAGACAGTGACCTGGTCGTCCGCCGAGGACTTCCTCGCGTTCCTCGCCGACATCACAAAGCAGGCGAAGGATGCACCTGACCGACTGCTCCTCGTCTGGGACGAGTTCGGTCGGC
>CAIXEV010000338.1 GCA_903918555.1 uncultured bacterium
CGCGTTCGAGCTCGACATCCCCGAAGGGCTGCTTCATCCGCCCTTCTCGGCCGACCCGGCCCGCTGCCCGCCTGTCGTCGCAGGCAATGTCGAGACGAGCCAGTCGGTGGTCGCGGCGCTCGTCGAGCTCTTCGGCCTCTCCGCCGAGAGCCAGAGCACGATGAACAACACGCTCTTCGGCAACGACCGCTTCACGATCTACGAGACGCTCGGCGGCGGCGCGGGCGCGGGCCATGGCGCGCATGGAGCGAGCGCCGTCCATGTCCACATGTCGAACACGCGGCTCACCGACATCGATGTGCTCGAGCGCCGCGCGGGCGTCGTCATCCGCCGATTCGAGGTGCGCAAGGGCTCGGGCGGCGACGGCGAGTGGCGCGGCGGCGACGGCCTCGTGCGCTCGTACGAGTTCCGAGAGCCCGTGTCGCTCTCGTTCTTCGGCTCGCGGCGCGCGCATGCGCCGCGTGGCGCCGCGGGCGGCGGCGACGGCGAGTGCGGCGTCCAACAGATCGAGCACGGCGGCCGCACGACGACCCTGCACGACGCGGTGATCTCGCTCGAGCTTGCAGCGGGCGATCGATTCACCGTGGAGACGCCGGGCGGCGGCGGCTGGGGTGCCGTCAGCGCTGCGGCACGCGCGCGGGCAGATTGATCCGCTCGATCGAACGCGCGAGTCCGCGCTCGAGGTCGACCTCGACCAGCGCCCCCTGCACGGCCTCGCCGCCCGAACCCATGTCGAACGGCACATGCACGCCCGTCGTGAAATGCTTGAGCACCGCCGCGGTGTTGCGCCCGATGATCGAGTCGTGCGGGCCCGTCATGCCGACATCGGTCTGGAACGCGGTGCCGCCGCGAAGGATGCGTTCGTCGGCGGTGGGCACATGCGTGTGCGTGCCGAGCACGGCGGCGACGCGGCCGTCGAGGTGACGCGCGAGCGCCGCCTTCTCGCTCGTCACTTCCATGTGCGCCTCGACGAGCACGATCGGATTGCGCTCGGGCATCGCGGCGAGCAGTTCGTCGGCGCACTCGAACGGATCGTTCGCCTGGATCGACCCGATGTGGATGCGGCCGAGCAAGGTGATGACGAAGAGCTCGCGCGGGCACCGCGCGTCGGCGGGAATGCGGATCACGCGCTTGCCCGGCGTGCGCGCGGAGAGATTCGCGGGGCGCGACACGGCCTTCGACGGATCGTCGAGCAGCGGGATGATCTTCGCCTCGCGGAACGCATGGTCGCCGAGCGTGCAGGCGTCGATCCCCATGCGGCGGAACTGGTCGTAGAGCTCGGGCGTCAGGCCCGAGCCGTTGCGCGCGTTCTCGGCGTTGGCCACGATGCGGTCGGGCCGATAGCGTTCCTTGAGCACAGGCAGCTGCTGGTCAAGCGCCATGCGCCCGGGCGCACCGTTGATGTCGCCGAGAAAGGCAATGCGGACGGTGCCTGGGGAGCTCGCCATGTCGGCAAAGAGTACGGCAAACACAGCGCTTCAAGGGCTCGCACCCCCACCTCAGGGGGGCGAACGGGCGACTCGGTGCAGATTTCTCAGTCGAACGGAAGCGATCCCACTTGCAGTTTCGCGGGCTGTGCTACACTCCGAGCAACCACGCAAGCCGACGGCTCGAGGAAGAACGGGCGGTCTCCTTGCACGGAGGGGCTGGATCCTTGCTGATTCCGCCTCCTTCAAGTGGCGCCTCCATCTGGATCCTCTCCATTCGGACTCACACGGCCGAGTCCGCTCAAGCCAAAGCTCGAGTGCGCCGATCCGACAGCAACCGCGAGACGCTCGCGTTGCGCCGGATGGCTGCAACCCGAGTCGCTTGGGTTGTTCGTCTTCAATCGATTTGCGAGCCGTCGAGACTGCCTGCGACCGTCGTGCCGTTGCTGTTCACCAGCGTCGCGCGCCTCACGGCCACGCAGGCGGTTCCCGCACACGCCGGGCCTCCGCCCAAGCCCTCGCTCTCTTCAGGTTTTCGTTCATGCTTACGCCAGTCATGTTCACGCAAGGAATGCAAGTCAAGCACCGCCAGCGCCCCGAATGGGGTTCAGGCAGCGTCACCCGCGTGGAGCCGCTCACCAGGGCCGGCACCCGCGACCAGCGCCTCTGGATCAAGTTCGCGAACGCGGGGCTGAAGACGCTCCTCGCCAGCGCCGCCGACCTCGAGGTCGTCGAGGGCACGGGCGCGGCCGAGCACACCTTCGCCGCACGGGAGATCGCCTCCGAGGGCGGCTGGCTCGGCCAGATCGCCCAGAAGAAGCCCGAGCAGGCGATGTCGGAGCTCCCGCCAAACGCGACCGACCCCTTCATCACGCCCGAGCGGAGGCTCAAGAACCTCCTCGGCCTCTACCGCTTCGACTCGAGCGCCAAGCTCATCGACTGGGCGGTGGTGCAGAGCGGCCTCGACGATCCCCTGTCGCGGTTCAACCGCATCGAGCTCGAGGCGTTCTACAAGAACTGGTCGCTTGAGCGCGACCTCACGCTCCATCGGCTCGTGAGCGAGTTCCGCCGCCGGCGCGAGCCCGTCGACGCCCTGCTCGCCGATGCGCCGCGCGCGGCGTTGTCGGTGCTGCAAAAGTTCGACAGAGTGCGCTGAACACCTGTTGCGGCGCCGCATCAGCTGATCCAGACAAACCTCCGTCCCTGACGGTCGTCCCAGCGTGTCCGCGAATGTCGCGGACCGCTGCGCTTTTGCCTTGATTCATCGATCCCACGAGAGGGCTGGCACGGTCGTTGCCATAGGTGTCCCGTCCGAGTGGACTCGGCACACACAACAAAAAAGAGGAGAGAGAATCATGGACGAGATCAGCTTCGAAGACAAGATGAACCACATCCTCGACCGCATCCGCGAGCTCCCGGGCAACCGCGGCACCGAGGCCGCCGACGGCGCCGAAGCGCGCCGCGACCGCGTGCAGCACTCGATGAACGAGCTCCAGGAAGCGCTCGACTATCTCCGCCTGAGCGTGAAGTACCTCGTGTTCGATCTCGAGGCGACCCGCCGCGAGAACAACTACCTCCGCCGCATCATCGAGCAGTCGAACCGCAGCCGCAACAAGGCCGACGAGGTGCAGGAGAAGCCGCAGGACGAGGCCGGCGAAGA
>CAIXEV010000339.1 GCA_903918555.1 uncultured bacterium
CCCGCGGGAATCCTCGGCATGTTCGTCGCCGCGATGTACGGCGCGTATCTGTCGACCGACGACACCTACCTCCACTCGTGGGCGACGATCTTCGTGCAGGATGTCGTGCTGCCGATCCGCCAGCTCTTCACCGAGGCGCCGCTGTCGACTGGCGTCCACCTCTGGCTCGTCAAGCTCTCCGTCCTCGCGATCGCGGTCTTCGCGTTCGTCTTCGGCCTCAACTACAAGCCGAACCAGTACATCGCGATGTGGAGCGCGCTCACCGCGAGCGTGTTCGTCGCGGGCGCCGGCAGCGTCATCATCGGCGGCCTCTACTGGTCGCGCGGCACCACGCGCGGCGCGTGGAGCGCGATGACCGTCGGCATCGTGGTGAGTGCGTTCGGCATCCTCGCGAAGGACAGCTACTGGGTCTTCGAGAGCTTCTTGGGCAAGGACGGCGTTCCGGCGTGGATCGCGTGGGTCCATCAGAACAAGTGGGTGTCGGGACAGGTGCTCACCTTCGTGGCGATGGCGAGCTCGATCGGCACCTATGTGTCCGTGTCGCTCGCCGAGAAGAAGGAGCCGTTCGACCTCGACCGCATGCTCTACCGCGGCAAGTACCGCGAGGCGCTGCCCGAGAGCGAGCGTGATTTCCGCGAGGAGTACAGCGCGAACCTGCCCGTCTGGATGCAGAAGATCGGCTTCACGAAGGAGTATTCGCGCGCCGACACCTGGATCACCGCGATCACCGTCGCGTGGCCGCTTGCGTTCACGCTGCTCTTCGTCTTCGGCACGCTCTACGCGGTCTTCTTCGGCATCTCCGACGAGGCGTGGCTTGTCTTCTGGAAGTACTGGACCTGGCTCGTGTTCGCGACCGGATGCGTGATCGTGGTGTGGTTCACGGTCGGCGGATTCCGCGACCTGAAGCGCATGTACGCGCATCTCGAGAAGTACCGCGCCGACGCGCAGGACGACGGCACCGTCGGGAAGGGCGGCGATGCCTGACCTGCGGCGACTTCCTCTGCCGCAGGACGGCTGGACGGTGCGCGCGATGGGCGGCGAGGGCTCGCCGCTCGTCGGGTCGCGCGAGATCGCGGCCGGTCCGTTCATGCAGGCGTCGATCCACGCCGTGTTGGCGCATGCGGGCGTGCAGCAGCCGTGGAAGGGCGAGCGCGCCGAACTCGACAGCGAATGGGTCGGGCGCACCGAGTGGACCTTCGCGCGCGAGATCGAGGTGCCGCCGAAGGACGACGGCAACCACTGCGTGCTCTTCATCGATGTCGTCGACGGGCCGTGCGAGGTGCTGCTCGGCGGCGTGTCGCTCGGCACGCACGCGAGCGAGCACATCCCGTTCGAGGCGCGCGTGCCTGATTCGCTGCGCGGACGGCTCGCGACGGTCGAGCTGCGCTTCAAGGCGCCGGTGTCGGAACTCCTGCGCTGGCAGTCGATGCTCGGCGAGCGCCCCGTGAACGGCGACTGGCTTCCGTTCTCGTTCGCGCGCAGCGCCGCGTGCGGCTTCGGATGGGACTGGGGGCCGCGCGTCGCGGGCGTCGGCTTCTACGGCGCGCGCTTCGACTGCTGGGACTCGAGGCGCATCACGGGAATCTCGGTCGCGCAGCGCTGGAACGACGACGGAAGCGTGACGGTGCGCGTGACGCCGCAGGGCGATTTCGACGCGGCGCAGCTCGTCTCGATCGTGCGCGAGCGCGAAGGCACGCAGCGCGTGGAGTGCGATGCGCGCGGCGAGGCCACGATCCGGCCGACGCGCGTCTGGACGACCTGGGACCGCGCGGGCGACGGAGCGCTCAACGCCGGGGTGTGGTGGAACGCGATGGTCGGCGTGCGCGACGAGAAGGGCGCGTTCAAGCCGATCGCGACCGCGCGCTTTGCGCCGCGGCGCATCGAGCTCGACACGGCCGCCGACTCGATCGGCCGGAGGTTCGCGTTCAAGCTGAACGGCGCGCCGATCTTCGCGCGCGGCGCAAACCTCATCCCGCCGCTCCTCGGCACGCGGCACGAGCACGACTGGATCGGCGAGATGCGCCGCTACCGCGACACCGGCTTCAACATGGTGCGCGTGTGGGGCGGCGGCAACTATCTGCCCGACGCGTTCTACGAGGCGTGCGACGAGCTCGGCATCCTTGTGTGGCAGGACTTCATGTTCGCCTGCGCGACCTAGCCCGAGGACGAGCCGTTCGCGGCGCTCGTCGCGCGCGAGGCGGCGCATCAGGTCGCGCGGCTCTCGCGCCACCCGTCGCTTGCGCTCTGGTGCGGCGGCAACGAGGACATCCTCGCGTGGTGGAGCTGGGGCTGGAAGGAGCGGCTCAAGCCGGGGCAATCGTGGGGCCTGCGCTACTGGAGCGAGCTGCTGCCCGCCGCGGTCGCCGCACATGACCCTGGCACGCCGTACTGGACCGAAAGCCCGTACTCGGGCTCGATGGAGCTTCATCCGAACGACCCCGATCACGGCGACCGCCACACCTGGGACGCCGAGGCGAAGATCGAGGGCTACCGAAGTGTGCTCCCGCGCTTCTCGAGCGAGTTCGGGCACCAGTCGCCGCCGTGCTGGCGGACGGTCGTCGAGGATTGCCTCGATGCGACGCGCGACGCCGACGCGATGGCGGCGAAGGATCTCGTCGATGCGCTGCGCCTTCGGCAGAAGGCCTGGGGTGGCGACGACGCGCAGTACAAGCCGTATCTCGAGGCGCGCTTCGCACCGGCGCGCGATGCGCGCGAGTATGTCGCGCAGGCGCAGCACCTGCAGGCGCGCGCGATGGATGCCGCGATGCGGTGGTTGCGCGCGGGCGCGCCGCGCTCGATGGGCGCGTTGATCTGGCAGTGGAACGATGTGTGGGCCGGTCACTCCTGGTCGCTCGTCGATGCAGCGGGGCGCGCGAAGCCCGCGTGGCACGCGGTGCGTCGTGCGTGCGCGCCGCGCATGCTGTCGATCGAGCCGATCGGCGGCTTTGCGCAGTGGAAGGGCGGCGAGCTCGAGGTCGTGTTCTCCGATGACCGCGCGTTTGTCGATCCCGCTTCCTTCGCGCAGACGAAGTTGTCCGTGCTTCTCGAGCGCCTCGATGTGACGGGCGCGGTGCGCGCGGTCACCGAGATCGAGCTCGCGCCCTTCGCGGAGCCGGGCCTCGCGGCTGCGACGCTGCGTGGGCGTGTGCCGGCGTCGATCCTCGACGGCGCGGATCCGGCGCGCGATGTGCTTGTCGCGTCGGTTGAAGGCGAGTCTGCGCGCGCCCGCGCGACTTGGTTCCTTGGCGACGATGCAGCGCTTGCGTTGCTTGCGCCCGCGCTCGTGCCGCTCGGAGACGGGCGCTTCCGCGCGGAGCGGGTGATCCGCGAGTTCTGGCTCGAGGGTGGCGAGGCGAGTCCGGACCAGTGGCGCACGCTGCTCCCCGGCGATGTCGTCGAACTGCCGGTTGGCGCGCGTTGGTGGAGCGCCAATCACTTCGCGAAGCACCGCTGAAAATTGTTCCTGCAAAACATGCAGAAGTTTCGGGGTGCCCTCCGACGCGCGGTAGTCTCGCGCCGTCGCTGGATCCGACGCGCTTCGGGCGTGCGGGGCGACGATGGTTCACACAACTGATCGAGGGAAGCGAGGTGCGCGATGATCGCGTGTCTGGATTGGTCTGGCGCGGGCGAGGGGTCGGTCTCGGGTGCGGGTGGTGGAAAGGGGGCGGGAAAGCCGGCGAAGGGCGCGAAGGGCGGGAAGTCGAAGAAAGCGGTCGTCGCGGCGGTCGCGGAGAAGGCGGCGGCGGGCATGGCGGCAGGGGCGTCCTCGATCGACGACGGTCTCGCGCCGCCGATGTTCGTGATCGCGTCGGGCGCGCCTCCGCTCGAGGCTCATCGCCCGGCGATCGATGACGCGACGGTGCAGGCCGTGTTCGCCCGGAAGCGCGCGGCGCGCGAGGAGCGCATCGCGAAGATCGTCGCCGAGGCCAAGGAGGCGGGTCGGCCGGCCGAGCGCATCGTCGCGGCGATCATCCACGACTCCGAGCAGGCGCCGTTCTCGACCAACCGCAGGCAGCTCGCCGAGATCGGCGTCGCGTGTCCGCCGCCCGGGCCTCTCGCGCTCGCCAGTGCAAATGCCGATGCAGATGCGAAGGCGACGCTCTGGCGCGTGATCTACGGCCTCGCGCATCTTGGGATCTACCTGACGGGCACCAACCACCTCGACGACCGCACGCTGCTTCGCATCCTCTGCACGCGCATCCTCGAGGAGGAGATCCGTGATGTTCCGCCGTCGCGCGACATGTCGGAGTTCATCGACCTCACGCCGTGCCGCGCCGATGTCCCCGATGGGCTCGAGGGGCCGTTTGATGACAATGGCGATGACCTCGACGACCTCGAGGATCCCGTCGGGCCAGGGCGGCGGCCACGCGATGTGCTCGAGCGCGATGTGCTGCTTCCGAGGCCAAGGAGGGAGGCCATGTAGCAGGGCGAGACGGTCACCCCAATGCAGGATGTCGCGGTTCAGCGCGGGCTCGGGCTCGGACTCGCGTGCTTGTGCGCGCCGCGGCCGAAGGTGCGCAGCCACGAGACCGGTGCGCGCGGGCGCGGCCCCTTGCGGGCCTTCGCCTGCTTGTACCAGCGGTATCCGATGACGAAGGCGACGGTGAGCGCGATGCCCGCCAGGCCAAAGGTCAACAGGCCGCCGAGATCCTTCGCCTTGTCGTAGCCGGCCTTTCCAAGCCAGCCGACGCTGACCTGCACGGGCACGGTCACCGCCACGGTCGTCAACTCCACGGCGAGGAACTTCCACCACGGCATGTGGAGAAGGCCGGTCATCGTGAGCACGGGCGTGCGCGTTCCGGGAATGAAGCGCGCGAGGATCAGAACGATCACGCCGCGCTCGGACATCGCATGCTTCGCCTCCAGCAACTTGCGCGGGTGCATCATCCGCAGGAAGCGCTTGCTGTGGATCAGCCGCGTGCCGTAGTTGCGGCACACCCAGATCCAGAGGGTGTCGCCGATCACGAGGCCGAAGTACGCCGCGAGCAGCGTCTCCGTCCAGGTCATGTGACCTTCGTAGATCGCGACGCCCGCGGGGATCAGCAGGAAGTCCTCGGAGACATGGAGGCCGACGCCGCACACGATGAAGGCGATGAAGATGAAGATCGCGCCGTAGTCGGCGAGCCACTGCACCCAGGGGCCGGCAGCTTCCGGGGCAGGAGCGGCGGCAGCGGCCGAGGCCGCGGCGTCAGACGCCTGCGCAAGCAGGAGCGGAACCTGCGCGAGGAGATTTGGGCAGTGGGCGAGGAGGTCGACCATGCGGGCGCGACACTGTATCAACGCAAGGGCGGAGAGTCTTGCTCGCCGGAACACCGATCTTGATGCGTTCGCATCCCGGCGGGCGCTCCGGCCGTCAGATCAGCGCTTCGAGAGACCGGAGGCCGGGCAGTTCACGGCACCAGAAGGGCTCCGCGGCCTCGACACCGAGCCGGGTTCCGACGAACCGGTCGCGCGCATCGACCGCGTCG
>CAIXEV010000340.1 GCA_903918555.1 uncultured bacterium
CGACCGCGTCGATGGCCGCGCCGTCGCGTCGATCGGCGTGCGTCGGATCGGTGCGCAGGATTCGGCGGACGCGCCATTTGCGAGCGTGCCGTGGCGCCGCACGCCCCGCGCCGTGGCGGTCGATCTGCTGGCCCGCTGAGCGAAGGCGATTCGCAGCCGCCGAGCGAACGCGAGTTTCAGCCGCCGAGCGAACGCGAGTTTCAGCCGCCGCGCGATCGCGATTCCGTATACTCGCGCCCATGACGCAGATTCCGCCGCGCATTTCCGCACTTCTGAACCAGAAGGGCGGCGTGGGAAAGACGACTTCGACGGTGAGCATCGGCGCGGCGATCGCGCTGCTCGGCCGGCGCACGCTCCTCATCGACCTCGATCCGCAGGCGCATCTGTCGCTCCACCTCGGCGTCGACGGCAGCTCCGTCGGCAAGACCGTCTACGACGCGCTCGTCGAGCCCGACTGCGACATCCGTGATTGCCTCGTCCAGGTGCGCGACAACCTTTGGCTGCTTCCCTCGACCACCGACCTCGCAGGCGCCGAGACCGAGCTTGCGGCGCATCCCGACCGCAACCGCATCCTCCGCGAGCGCTTCGAGGAGATCCGCGGCGAGTTCGACTTCGTGCTGATCGACTGCCCGCCGAGCCTCAGCGTGCTCACCCTCAACGGCCTCTGCCTCGCCGACGAGGTCGTGGTGCCGATGCAGGCGCAGTTCCTCGCGATGCAGGGCCTCACGAAGCTGCTCGAGACGGTCGAGATCCTCACGCAGAGCCTCAATCCGACGCTCAAGGTCGGCGGCGTGGTGCTGTGCATGCACGAGACGCAGACCTCGCACAGCCGCGAGGTCGTGCAGGAGCTCGCGGGTTTCTTCGACGAGCATGTCGGAAGCGGCATGCCGTGGGACGGCGCGAAGGTCTTCATGCCCGCCGTGCGCCGCAACATCAAGCTTGCGGAGGCGCCGAGCTTCGGGCAGACCATCTTCGACTATGCACCCTGGTGCCCGGGCGCGATCGACTACCGCGCGCTCGGCGAGCGCTTCGTGCGCGACTGGGAGCTCTCGCACGGCGTCGATGCATCGATCGCCGGCAAGCCGACGCCTGCAGCGGCGGCATTGGCCGCAGCCGCCGCAGCAACCGCCGCGGCAGCAGCGGCGGCAGCGGTGCAGGCCTCGCGTTTCACGCCGGAAACCGCAGCCGCGGCGCGCGCCGCGAAGGCTGCGCGCACTTCATCGAGACCAACGCCGAGCGTGCCCACGACGCCCGTCGCGACGCCGCGTGAGAAGAAGCCAGCGCCGACCGACGCGCCCGCACCAGCCTCGGCCGCAGAGATGACGCCTGTTCCTGCGAAGAAGCCCGCGGCCGCAGCGCCTGCTCCCGCGCCGGCCGTCCCCGCGAAGAAGCCGACGCCGAAGGCGAGCGCCGCGACGACTGCTTCTGCAACGCCGGCTTCCGCAACGCCGGCGCCAGCGCCCGCCGCCGCGAAGCCCGCCGCCGTCGTCGAGCCGCGCGTCGAGAAGAAGCCCGTCGTCAAGACGAAGCCGACGACGACCGTCGCCGCGACGCCCGTGCCGCCGAAGGCGGTACCGTCGAACCCCGTGCCGCCGAAGGCGGTACCGTCGAACCCCGTGCCGTCAAACCCCGCGCCGCCGAAGCCGAGCGCGCCCGCGGCGGCGATTGCTTCCTCCGCCGCGAAGCCGTCGCCCGCGCCAGCGCCCGCCGCATCGCAGCACTCCGACGCAGACCCCGAGCCGGTCGATCCGTCGCACCCCTTCCGCGCGGCGACGCGCGTGCGTGGAAGCTGATCCGTGCTCCACGAAGACGACTGGTACGACGCACCGCTCGCACAGCGCGCCCGCCGCGCGAACCGCATCGCGCTCGTCTGCTACCTCGTGCCCGTGATGGTCGCGACCCACTGGCCGCGGCTTGCGTTCCAAGGCTCGGGCACCATCGACAA
>CAIXEV010000341.1 GCA_903918555.1 uncultured bacterium
AAAAAAAAAACACATGGAAAATAGCATTTGTCGCGCGCGCGACGCACCGCCGAGTCGAATTAAGCGTCGATGTGAGACGAAACGAAAAGACAACGATTGTTTTTGCAACACAAAAGACAACAGACGGTATGCTTCCGCCGATGCCTCGCCCCGCGATCCACCACATCACCACGCCGAAGGCCTGGGCCGTCTACATCGCCCCTGCGCGCCTCGAGCTCGTCGAGACCATGCGGATGCTCGCGCCGTGCTCGATCGCCGAGATCGCCGCCGCGATCGATCGCCCGGCCGACACGCTCTACCGGCACATCGAGAAGCTCCGCAAGATCGGCGTCGTGACCGAGGCCGGGGTTCGCCGCTCGGGGCGCCGCTTCGAGCAGGTGTTCGACCTCGCGGGCGACGACTTCCGCCCGCACTTCCGCGACACGAGCCCGCGCACGACGAACAAGATGTTCGGCGACGCGACCAACTCGATCGCCAAGATCCTGCTGCGCACGGCGCGCGACGCAACCGCCGCCGAGCAGATCGTGTTCGAGCCGTCGAAGCGCAACGCCTTCGCGAAGTTCGAGCACGCGTGGCTCTCGCAGGCCGAGGTCGAGCAGCTCGGCGAGATGTTCCTCGCCATCAAGCGATTCATGGACGCACGCAAGTCCCGCCGCGAGGGCCGCCTCTATCTCGCGGCCTTCGCGGCGGTGCCTGTCCATCGCAAGCGCCGCGCGCGCGTGGCCCGCGGCGACGCGAAGCCGGCTGCCTCCGTGCCCGCAAAGACGAAGCCCCCGGCCCGCAAGCGGGCGAAGTCATCCTGACGAACCAATCGAGCCGAACCGCGACCTCCGCACCGCATCCTCCAGCCACTCCTCCAGCTACTCCTCCAACTACACCTCGAGCCACGCATGCTTGCCAAGACCATCCTCGCCCTCTCCCTGATGCCGATCGCAGCCTTCCAAGCCCCGAATGCCGCTCCGCAGGCCGCGGCCGCCACCGCGCCGGCCGCGCAGTCGACGCCCGCCGCGCAGTCGACGCCCGCCGCGCCGCTTCCGCGTCGCGCAGGTCCGCTCGGCGTCCGCATCGATCCCGACATCGCCGACCGCGCCGTCGTGCGCGAGATCGTGGCGGGTTCGCCTGCCGCCACCGCGGGAATCCGCGCCGGCGACACGATCGTGTCGGTCGCGGGCAAGCCCGTCGGCGAATTCGACTCGCTCCGCGCCGCGATGCGCGGGCTTCTCGGCGGCCAGCGCGTCGCGGTCGAGCTGCTGCGTGACGGCACGAAGTCGACGGTCGAGCTCGTCCTCACCGAACTCCGCGAGGAGGTCGAAGGCAGCACCGTCACCTACTCGAGCGTCGCGCACCCCGACGGCTACCGCCTCCGCACCATCATCACCGAGCCGAACGCCTCGCCGCGCGCGAAGGACGGCAAGATGCCCGCGTTCCTCTATGTCCAGGGCATCGTCTGCGACTCGATCGATCGGCCGAGCAACCCCGAGGCCTACGACACGCGCATCGTGCACGGGATGGCGAAGGCCGGCTTCGTGACCATGCGCGTCGACAAGCCCGGCCTCGGCGACAGCGAAGGCCCGCCGTGCAGCGATATCGACCTCACCACCGAGCTCAAGGCATGCAAGGCGGCGCTGAAGCAGCTCGCGTCGCTGCCGAACGTCGACCCGGACCGCATCTACCTCTTCGGCCACTCGATGGGCGGCGTGCTCGCGCCGCTGATGTCCGCCGAAACGCCTGTGCGCGGAACGATCGTCTACGGCACGCTCGTGCGCTCGTGGTTCGAGTACCAGCTCGAGAATGTGCGCCGCCAGTCCGAGCTCATGGGCCTCTCGCCCGCGCAGATCACCGCGCGCGTCCAGGCCGAGGCGCGCACGAGCGCGACGATCCTCGTCGACAAGAAGACGCTCGGCGACGCGTGGGAGCGCTGGCCCGAGCTGCGCGAGCCGACGCAGGGCATCATGTACGACGAGACGCACATGTCGACGCGTCACATGCGGTTCTTCCACGAGCTGCAGGACCTCAACATCGCCGAGGCGTGGGAGAAGTCGACGGGCGCGGTCCTCGCGATCTTCGGCGAGTACGACTGGGTGACGACCAAGCTCGACCACGATCGAATCGCCGAGATCGTCAACTCGCGCAGCGAGGGCGCGGGCACCTCGCTCGTCATGCCGAAGGCCGACCACGCGTTCACCACCCACGCCAACATGCAGAGCAGCTTCGTCGCGATGGGGCAGGGAAAGTGGGACGAGGACATGTCCAAGCGCATGCTCGAGTGGATCGACGCGCTCGAGTCGGGAACGCGCGCCTCGTGGCAGGAACCCGTGCTCACGCAGGCCGAGATCGACGCGGCCGTCCAGGAGACGCTCGACAGGCTCGAGAGCGAATCGGGCCTGCCCGCGTGGACCAAGCTCGCGACCGAGGCCTACCCCGGCAAGCAGGACGACATCGACTTCGTCAATCCGAACCTCGGCTTCTACGGGAACGGCGCGGGCAAGATCTTCCGCACCACCGACGGCGGCGCCAGCTGGCAGAAGGTCTTCGAGCAGAAGGGCACCTTCGTCCGTTGCCTCGCCTTCACCGACGAGAAGCACGGCGTGATGGGCAACATCGGCCCGGGCTACTTCCCCGGCGTCACCGACACCACGCCCGTCTACCGCACCGAGGACGGCGGCACGACCTGGACGCCCGTCACCGCGATCGAGGGCGCGCCCGTCGTCGGCCTCTGCGCGTTCGACATCGTGCAGGTCCCGTTCGTGAACTCTGGCAACCTCGACCACAGGCCGCGCATCATCGGCGTCGGCCGCGTCGGCGGGCCGACCGCGTACATCTGGTCCGACGACCTCGGCAAGAGCTGGAAGCAGGGGAAGATCCCCGAGATCGGCGCGATGGCGTTCGATGTGAAGTTCCTCGACGAAAAGCGCGGTTTCATCGCCTCGGCGACGCACGCCGATGTCTCGCAGTCGAACGGCCTGATCCTCGCCACCGACGACGGCGGCGCCACCTGGCGCGAGGTCTACCGCTCGGAGCGGCCGTTTGAGATCACCTGGAAGTTCTCGTTCCCGACCGCGGAGACGGGCTACTGCACGCTGCAGGCGTACGACCCCGATCCCGCCAACAAGGACCGTTTCGTCGTGAAGACGAACGACGGCGGCAAGACCTGGTTCGAGGTACCGCTCGTCTCCGACCACGCCGTTCGCCAGTTCGGCATTGCGTTCGTCGACGCGGACCGCGGCTGGGTCGGCGCGATGCCCAACGGCTTCAAGACGGTCGACGGCGGCCTCAGCTGGACGCCTGCGGAGTTCGGCAACGCGGTCAACAAGATCAGGATCGTTCCGGACGGCGATGGTTTCGTCGCCTATGCGATCGGGGTAGGGGTGCACAAGGCGCGCGCCGGCGTCGCATCCGATACGCGGCCCGCCAAAGACGACGCCCCCGCCCGATGAGTCGGGGCGAGCCCCCTGAATCGGTGGCATGGCTGATGGTTGGTCCTAGGTTTGAAACAACCGGCCTGAAAGGTCCTGAAGACACATCCGAAGCAGCGTGCCTCCGCCCGATCGCTCGACGGGCCACACCGGAAACCTCCTGAAGAGTCCAACCATGTCCGCCGCAACCGCCCACCTTCGCCGCAACTTCGCCCGCCTCGCCTTCATCTCGGTCGCCCCCTTCCTCGGCATGGCGTCATGCATGGGCTCCGGGCCATCCGCGACCACCACGCTGACCTCGACGGTTGCCGCCGGCAAGTCTGCCGCAATCACCATCGAGAACGGCCGGATCGAGATCATCAAGGATCCCACCGCGAACGGCGTCGAGATCAGCGCGGAAGTCCGCTGCTACGGCAAGGACCAGGCCGAGGCGGACGCGCGCCTGCAGGCCACCTCGCTGGTCGCGAAGAGCGATTCCGAAGGC
>CAIXEV010000342.1 GCA_903918555.1 uncultured bacterium
CGCCGAGCACGGCCCAGAGGCTCGGGCGCCCGACCGTGCGCACCGCAAGCGCCGCGTAGGCGGGGAAGAAGAGCCCGTAGAGGCCGAGGTAGCGCAGGTAGGTGTCCTTCGACGGGGCGAGGACGGCGGTCGCGAGGCCGAGCGCGAGCGCTGCGAAGATGAGCGCGCCGCGCTTCCGGCCGCTGAGGCTGGTGCCGCGGATCTCGGAGATGTGCAGCGCCGAGGTCAGGACGACCTGCAGGACGATGTGCGCGCGAACGGCCGGGTTCGTGAGGCCCTGCGGCGACATCAGGTAGCAGACCGTCAGCAGCAGCATGGTGGCGAACCCGAGGCCGAAGACGAGGAAGTTCGCCGGCGGCCGGCCCTCCGGCACCTCCTGCCGCGCGCGGTGGAAGGTGAGGTCGAGGTTCGGCGACAGCATGAAGCCGAAGACGATCGTCGGCAGCACGAAGCCGAGTTGCGCGAGGGAATACTCGCCGTTCACGGGCAGCGGGTTCATGCTGCCCCACGGCAGGAACGCGAAGGTCGCGAGGCTCGCGACGAAGCCGAGCGCCGCGAGCGCCCAGAGCGCGGGGCGCGGGAGGAGCGCAAGCGCGAGCGCCGCGGCGCCCACCGCGAAGACGCACAGGATCGCGCCGTCGGACGGCGTGCTCGCCATCGCCTCGGCGACGACCGGTCCGCCGAGCCAGCCCACGAAGAAGAGCTGGTACGCGACGGTCGCCGCGGAGAAGCAGGCCATCGCGAACGCGTGGTCGCGCGTCTCGTCCATCGAGCGCCTGCGCGAGCGGAGGTAGCCGAAGAGCGTGCAGCCGACGATGTTCGGGATCGCGAACGCGATGATGCCCGGCCAGCCGAACATCTGCCCGAGCACGATCGGCGCGAACATGCCGATGCACCAGGTCCAGCTGGTCGCGAGGGCGAGGCCCGAGAGCACCGTCTGCACGCGCTTCGTCATCGATCCGCCGCGCCTTGGTTCGGCGGCGCCGCGTCGCCCGGGTCGCCTGCGTCGAGCGCCTTGCGCTTCGCATCGAGCCGCTGGTGGCGCGCCTTGCGGCGCTCCTCGCGCTCGCGCACCATCGATTTCGGCGTGCAGTGGAAGGTGATGTCGCAGCGGCCGACGAGGATCTCCTCGCCCTTCTTCACGATCTGCTGCTGGTAGATCTCCATCTCGAGCGAGACATTGAACTCGCCGCCCGCGGCGACCTTCTCCTCGACATCCTGGCTCTTCACCACGCGGTAGACCGCGGGCCCGAGGCAGGGGCGCAGGAAGCGGTACTTCATCTCCTTGCAGACGACGGTGTAGTCGCCGCCGCACACCGAGAAGAGGTACATGCCGGCCGCGACCTCGGAGTTGCCGAGGAGCGCAGCGCCCGCCATCGCGTCGTAGAAGTTGCGGTTGAAGCGGCGGAAAGGCAGGATCGCGGCGAAGCGCTCGGCGGCCAGGTCCTTCTTCTTCTGATACATCTTGATGCCCGAGCGCGCGGCGTACGGCAGCCACACCAGGGAGAAGATCTTGTGGAAGAAGTTGTTCTTGATCGAGAGCCGCGACGCCCACGCCTCGAGGCGCTCGAGCCGCGTGGGCGGCCGCATCGGTCGGCGCGCCGCTGCCGTCCGCGGGGCGCCCGTCGCCGGGACGGGCGGCTGGGGCTGGTCGGGGTTGAGCGGCACGGTGTCCAAGGCAGGCGGAACGACGGGTGCGGTCGAGGCGAAGGACGCACATGGTAGTCCAGCGGGAGGGCGCTTGGAACGGCGGAGATTCCGCATGTTGGCCCCGTCGCCGGGCGGAGCTGATTTTCGGAACCGCGCGCGCCAACGCGGACGCTGTAGAGTGCGGCGATGCCCATCGCCTCAGCGCCGATCGCCGTCTGCTCGTGGAGTCTCCGCGCCTCGAACTCGGCGATGCTGGTCGAACGGGTGCAGGCGACGGGCGCGAAGGCCGTGCAGCTTGCGCTCACGCCGATCGCGGATTGGGACGCGGCGTGGGGCGACACCTTCGCGCGGCTTGCGGACGCAGGAATCGAGGTCGTGAGCGGCATGCTCGAGACGGTCGGGGAGGATTACTCGACGCTCGACACGATCCGCGCGACCGGCGGCGTGGTGCCCGACGCGACCTGGCCCGCGACGCGTGCCCGCGCGATCGAGGTGGCGCGGGTCGCCGGCAAGAACAAGGTCCGCCTCGTCACCTTCCACGCGGGGTTCATCCCGCATGAGGAAGGCGCGCAGCGCGACGAACTCTTCGCGCGGCTGCGTGAGATCGCGCGCATCTTCCGTGACCACGGCGCGCGCATCGCCTTCGAGACGGGCCAGGAGTCGGCCGACACGCTCGCGCACGCGCTCGACCTGCTCGGCGACGACACGATCGGCGTGAACTTTGACCCCGCGAACATGATCCTCTACGGGATGGGCGATCCGGTCGCCGCCGTCGCGCGCCTCGCGCCGCGCATCGCGCAGGTGCATGCGAAGGACGCGCTGCCGGCCGCGACCGCGGGCACCTGGGGCAGCGAGGTCCGCGTCGGCACGGGTGCGGTCGACTGGAAGGCGTTCCTCGCGGCGATCGCGCGCGTGCCCGCGACGGTGCGCCTCGCCGTCGAACGCGAGGCCGGCGACGACCGCATCGGCGACATCCGCGCGGCGATGGAGCTGCTTGCGCGCCACGGCGTCGCGTGAGC
>CAIXEV010000343.1 GCA_903918555.1 uncultured bacterium
ATGGCACGTGCCGTGCACCTCCCAGACCGACCCAGAAGCGATCGAATCGGGCAAATCTGTCGCGCGAGTGACGGTTCCGTGCGTCGCTAGGCGGTCGGAAGACCCCAGTGCACGGCACGTGCCAGTCAGTGCCTGGCACTGCACGGCACGTGCCGTGCGCGTGTTCGGGCAGGCCGCGCACCAGTCGGGCCGCGCCGTGCAACCACCCGGGCGTCACGCCCGCTTACGGAAAGCTCGGTCGCACCTCGACGCGGTCGATGTCGACACGGAAGCGCTGGGTCATCACGCGCTCGAGCGGCTCGCCTGCTTCGTCACGCAGCGTCTCCGAGACGAACCGATGCCGGATCTCGCCCTCGACACGCACAGACCACTTCGCAGGGTCGGGCGTCGGCGCCGGCACGAACCAGATGCGTGAAGGACGAAGCACGCCGAACATGCTCGAGGGCGGCTCGAACCGAATCGTCCGCGATGCACGCCGCCCGTCCGCGTGCGTCATCATGCCTTGGATGCGCGCGATCTCGGATGTTGCGCCGATGATGGCGTTGGTGAACGGAACATCGAGATAGAACTGCTTGTTGAGGTCCCCGGAATCGTTGAACCCATGGGAGTAGTCGTAGCGATACGCCTCGACGGAAGCGCTCGGCGCGAACGGTGGCAACTCCAGCGCCCCGTCCGCGCCCGGCGTCGCGCCGAGGAGCGTTGGGTCGAGCAGCACGGCATCGACAAGCATGCGCCGAACGAGGGCATGCTCCGCCTCGGGCATCAGTTCCATGATGAGGTCGCCCGTTGCGTTTGAGCGGTTCTGGATCGCGCGCGCCGCCGCAAACGCCTCCATGCGCGTACCCGGGTCGAGGATGGCATTGCGCAGCGCGGTAAGACGCGCCTGCGAAACGAAGTTCTTCGCGTAGAGGAAGCGCGGATTGATGATCAGGCCGCCGGGGCTCCTCGCTTCCTCCATCGCCCGCGTCACGAACACCTCGGGTGCGATTCTGTCGAGCGCGGGATCCGTGCGCGCACGCTGCCAGCGGTCCATGGCGAGATCCGCCTTGGTTCCGTAGAGCATCCATCCGGCACCGATCCGCCATTGCGCGGCGAGACACGCGGCCAAGCAGCCAAGCGCCACCAACGCCGGCCGCCAACGCACGCCGCGTGCATGCCGCCGCACGGCGTGCGCAGCCGCAAGATCGGCGCCGCACTCGGTGCAGCGACCGAGAATCGGATCCGCAAGCAGGTACCCGCACCGCGCGCAGCATGGAGCGATCGCGCGACGGGGACGCCGTGCGAGCCAGAAAGCCGCTAGAAGAGCGCACAGCAGCGTCGCTGCGCTGAGCGCGGTCAACGCGATCCCGAGGCTGCCGGGGTCCCCGGTGAGAATCCAATCGATTGGATGCTTCGTCAGCAAGCGGGCATGAGTATCGTGCACGCACGGAGCCTGCGCAATGCAATTCGAGCCCCAAGACCTCACGAAGCTTCAATCGATCCTCGCCGAACTCAAGGCCGACAGCGGCACAGTGCACGCGACGGGCGCCGACGGCGCGCTCCACCTCCGCGCCGCGATCGGCATTCCTGAACCCGTGCTTGGAATCGTGAAGGTCGTTCCCGTCGGCAAGGGCATGGCGGGCCTCGCGGCCGAACGCAAGTGCGCGGTCAACAGCTGCAACATCCAGCAGGACACGACTGGCGATGTGCGCCCCGGCGCGCGCGCGACGGGCCTCGCGGGCAGCGTCGCGGTACCGGTGCTCGCCGCCGACGGCCGCGTGCTCGGCGTCGTCGGCGTGGCCACGCGCGCCGAGCGCACCTTCACCACCGACGACGAGCAGACGGTCGCGGCGCGCAGCCGCGCGTTCTTCGCCTGAACGGAGCACGCGATGGTGCCATCGTTCTTCCTCGACGGCTGGTTCAACCCGTTCACCATGGCGGAGGTCGGCGGCATCGTCGCCGCACTCGCGCTCGGCACGGCCCTCCTCGCGTTGGTTGGGCGCACGCGTGTGCCCGAGCGGTGCCGGCGCTGCAGTTTCGACCTCCGTGGCGCGACGCATCGCGCGTGCCCGGAATGCGGCGCATCGCTCGCCTCGGCGCGAAGCCGCGCGACCTCGGCGTGGATGCCGCGCCGCAAGCTCGCCGCGGCGAACGCAAGCATCGCGTTCGGCGGGATGCTCTTCTTCGTCTACCCCGATCCGCTCGTGCGCGCGCTGAAGGACGGCGCCGCGCGCGGGCTCAGCGACCGCGAGATCGTCGAGCGCACGCTCGGCGCCGATGGCAACGAGGTGCTCGCCTACCACGACGCACGCACGCGCGAGATCGCGAACGGCCTGCGTGCGCCCGACGGCAGCATCGAGGACTTTGCTGCGTTGAGCGAGGCGATCGATCGCGCGTCGCGCGAGGCCATCGACGACGAGCTCGCGTCGGAGCTGCTCGCGGCCGACCGCGCGGGCTTCTTCGCGCTGCAGACGACCCATCTCCTCGTCGCCGACCGCAGCGCGCTCGCGCGGCAGCTGGCCGTCGAGGTGCTCGAGCCGACGAACCTGTCGACGCGTGTGGCCGACGCACGCCGCACGCAGGCGATGCGCGCATGCGTGCAGACGGACGAGGCGGTGCGCCTCGCGCTCGTCGCGAACAGGGATTTCCTCGCGCGTTCGAAGACGGTCGTCCGCGCGCGCCGCGGCGGTGCGGCGGCCTCGCGTACCTTTGCGGTCGTCGGAAACCCGGAGCTCGCCACGAGCGGAATCGACCAGCTGCTGTTCGCGCGAGTGCGGTCGATCGCCTTGCGCGACGCCGATGGAACGATGAAGCCCGTTCCGTTCCGCTCAAACTCAGAGCAGGCTTCGCATCGCCAGGTGATCGAACTCGGTCCTCCCGAAATCGACGCGCAGGGAACACTCATCTTCACGGTCGAGATCGATGCGTATCCGGCCGGAATGCGCGCGACCGAGGAACGCGAGCAGCCGATCTCACAATGCGTGACCGAGCTCGAGATCCCGTACGCCCCGATCGCGACGCGCGAGTCCGGCGCGCCTTAATCCTTCAGCCACACGATCTCAGGCGGCGTCGACGCATCGGCGTACCGAAGTTCGAACGGCTCGGCGATGTAGCGGAACGAGACCGGCGATTCCGCTCGCCCATGCGCTGGGCTCGGCGTGTAGCGCACGGTGCGCGGGTATATGGCCGCGGCGCCGTCAATCGCCGAGAAGCGGACGACCGCGCCTTGCGAACCGAGCGCCACGACGGTTGGCGCGAGCGGCGCGAGGAGCGACCCTTGCGAGCGCAGCGCGAAGACTCCGGCGAGCAGAACCGGTTGCGCATCGGAACTCTCGTTGGTCGTCGCAGCCTGTCGCGTTGGCGGGCCGAAGTCAATCGTGAAACCTTCCGTCATCCCGCGGGCTCGCCGACGGAATGAGCCTTGCACTCCGAGGTTCGCGAGCGACTTCGCCAAAAGCTCCTGAGCCTCGTCGCGCGAAAGCGGGGTCGCAACCGTGGGCGTGTCGGGGAGCGGCTCGCTCTGTACTTCGGGCTGGGAACTCGCATTGGCAAAGCGAAGCGTGAATCGAGCCCACACGAGCGCGGAGGGTTTTCGCGCGAAATCCTGCTGCGTACCATCGCGGTACGCCATCGGATCGAACACGATCTCGAAGGGTTGCGTGGCGACGACCGCGTCCGGGAGCCGGCCGCCCGACATGCCGCCGCCGCCGTTCGAACTGCCTGAAATCCAGCCGATGTCGTCCGACTTGTCGCCTTGTCGCACCGTCAGGTTGAACCTATGTGCGAAGTTGCGCGAGCCAGGGCCGACATCGTCCATCAACCGTGCAAAGTCGATGCTCTTGCCAAACGAATCGCTCTCGATGCGACACGCGCGCAGCCAAGTCGTGCATTTGGCGATTGTGTCCGCATCGACGAGGCGTTGAAGCGGCGGGGGCGGCGTAGGCGCCTCGACAATCTCAAGCGAGAGCGTCTGATCGATGGTGCGCGCCCCATCGAGCTTCGCGGCGTCGGCGGGCGTGATGGCCGCAGTCGACGCACCCGAGAACATGCGGCGCGATGGAACGAGGCTCTGCGGCGCGACGACGCCCTTGACGCGCAACTGATGGACTCCGGGCGGGAGATCCGCGATCAGCGCGGGCATGTCGACGCCGCGGCTGTACGAGGGCGGGCCACGATCGGGCACCACTCGCAGGACGGTCGGCGCGGCCTCGCTCGAATCGGCCAGCGGCACCACCTCCGCGCGCTCGATCAGAAGCACCTCGTCCTTGCTCTCGAAGCCGAATTGGGCGTTTTTCCGCAACTGGTCGAGCGGGCTCTGCATGTCGAGCAGCATGAGCCGTCCCGTGGTCACCTGCTCCTGCACGACGACGCGGGGCACGAGCACCGCGCGTCCGGCCTCGGTCGCGCGGAGTCGGCTGCCCAGCTCGTTGATCACCGTCTCGTTGTTTGCGGTCCACGGCTGCGAGGCGACGGCGCACCGCGCGAGATCGAGCTTCGCCGCGTTGCTTGCGATGATCTCCTCGGTGGCGAGATCAAGGAGTCTTGCGCGTTCCGCGTCGTCAAGGCTCTGGAAGAGGAGCTTCGAGTCGCCCTCCAGGAGCGCGGCGATGGGCGTGCGCCCGGGCTCACTTGATCGGGCAAGCGTCTTCAGGAGGGCGTCGAGCAACTCGCCCGAAGGCAGGGTGCGCGCGAGATTCCGCTGCGGAAATCCGCTCCGCGTACCGAGATGCGAATCGAGCGCCGTGAAGGCGGTGTTGCGGGTGGCCTTATCGCCGAGCCCGGAAAGCGCGGTGTCGACGAGCGTTTCGAACGGCATGGACGCGACGAGATCAGTGCGGAGCTGGTAGATGCGTGCAGGCGTCAGCCACCAGAGCGAGGATCCCGCGATCACCACGCCGATCAGCGCAACAATGATCGCCCCCGCCCGCCGCACGCGTCCGCCCGTGCGCACCGCGCCGCTCGTCGTGAGATCCGCGCCGCACTCGGGGCAAGTGCCCTTGCTCGGATCGACCCCGCGCAGGTCGTGCTTGCAGCGCCGGCAGACCGGCTGCCATCCGACGGGCGTGCCGCGGACCGCGCGCACGACGAGCATGCCGGCGACGAACGCGAGCACGCCGTCCGTGTAGGCGAGGGCGGTCCAGAACGCTGGAGGGATGGCGAGCCAGTTCATGGTGGGGATTCGCTTGCGGCGTTCACCTTGTCGAGCCAAACCAGCGTCGGCGTCGAATCGTTG
>CAIXEV010000344.1 GCA_903918555.1 uncultured bacterium
TCGAGCTCGACGGCGAGCGCATCGCCCGCTGCACGCCGCACATCGGGTACCTGCATTCGGGCTTCGAGAAGCTCGGCGAGCACCACGACTACAACCAGTATGTCTGCACGGTCAGCCGGATGGACTACATCTCGCCGATCGTGAACGACATCGCGTGGCACCACGCGGTCGAGAAGCTCTTCGGCATCGAGCTCACCCCGCGCGCCAAGGTCGTGCGCACCATCATGTGCGAGCTCGGCCGCATCCAGAACCACCTCCTGTGCGTCGGCGCCGCGGCGCTCGACCTCGGCGCGTTCACAGGCTTCCTCTACGGGTTCAACGAGCGCGAGTTCATCTACGACATCATCGAGTACATCTCGGGCCAGCGCTACCACCCCGACTGGACGCGCGTCGGCGGCGCGTGGCGCGACATCCCCGACGACGAGACCTTCAAGCGGATGGTGCGGAACTTCATCGATGTCCGCCTCCCGAAGGCGATCACCGATCTCGAGACCCTCTGCAACCGCAACCGCATCTTCGTCGACCGCCTCGACGGCGTCGGCGCGGTCACGAAGGAAGACGCGCTCCAGTGGGGCCTCACGGGCCCGAACGCGCGCTGCGCGGGCGTGCGCCGCGACCTCCGCAAGGACGATCCGTACCTCTGCTTCGCCGACAACTGGGACGGCGAGGGCGCCGAGCGCGTGAAGTTCTCGATCGCGGTCGCGAGCGCGGGCTGCAGCCTTTCGCGCTACCTCGTGCGGCTCGAGGAGATCAAGCAGTCGGCGAAGATCATCGACCAGCTCATCGACAAGCTGCCGGGCGGCTCGATCAACGCCGTCGCCGACGGCAAGATCGCCGTCCCGAACAAGGCCGATGTCTACGGCTCGATCGAAGGCGTGATCCAGCTGTTCGAGCTCTACATGCACAACCGCGGCTTCGACACGCCCGTCGGCGAGACCTACGGCGCGATCGAGAGCCCCAACGGCGAGCTCGGCTACTACATCGTCGCAGACGGCACGAAGTACCCGTTCCGCGCGCACGCGTCCGCCGTGCTTCATGAACTACCAGATCTTCCCCAAGATGATCGAAGGCCATCAGCTTGCGGACATCGTGGCGGTGCTGGGTTCGCTGAACGTGATCGCGGCTGAACTAGATCGTTGATTCCACAAAGAGTGTCGCCCGCGCCAGAGCGAGCAGCCTTGAGACCACAAACAGGATTCGCCCGCGCCAGAGCGAGCAATCCGTTGCGAGCGCTAAAAACATGAGCTGGCAAACCAAGCCATCCGCCACCACCAAGATCCCCACCCGCGCCGAGCCCTACTGCACGGCCGCGATGAAGGACCGCTGGACCAAGGACATCCTCCCGCGCTACGCGACCTCGCAGGGCGCGCTCTTGCCGATCCTCCACGAGATCCAGCACGAGTACCGCCACATCCCGTACCAGGCGATGGTCGAGATCGCGTCGTTCCTCTCGATCAAGCCCGCGGATGTGATGGACACGGTGACCTTCTACGAGGAGTTCCACACCGAACCCGTCGGCAAGTGCGTCATCGGCATCTGCCAGTCGATCGCCTGCGAGGTCTGCGGCCACCAGAAGCTCGTCGACCATGTGCGCACGCGCCTCGGCATCGAGCCGCACGAGACCACCGACGACGGCAAGTTCACGCTGCTCACCCTCGAGTGCCTCGGCTCGTGCGACACCGCGCCGGTCGCGCTCTTCAACGAGAAGCTCCACGAGGGCCTCACGATCGAGTCGATCGACAAGCTCATCGACGAGGCTGCAAAGGGTGGAAACGGCGGCGGACATCACTGATGCCCGTGCCCGATGAACAGCGTGGCAAGCCCTCGCTGCTCGACAACATCGAGGGCTTCTTCCGCGGAATCGTGGAGGGGCTCGACGAGCCCAAGCCGCTGGAAGCGCCAGCGGAGGAGCCGACAGGCGGGGCGACCCGCGAGGTCGGCAGGAAAGTGCAGGAGGTCAGGCGCGGCGACTACATCCTGCGCAGGACCACGATCGACGAAGTGATCTACGAGCCGCTCGACAACGGCGGCAAGACCGAAGACAAATCACGCTGACTGCGAGTTTCCGATGCCAATGAACGAGCCCGTCCTCACGAAGCGAATCCCCACCTTCCCCTGGGGCGACCCGAAGACCCGCAAGACGGTCGGCGTCGATGAATTCATGGCGACCGGCGGCTACAAGTCGCTCGAGAAGGCGCTCGAGATGACGCCCGCCGACATCGTGAACCTCGTCAAGGACGCGAACCTCCGCGGCCGCGGCGGCGCGGGCTTCTCGTGCGGCCTCAAGTGGTCGTTCCTCCCGCCGGCCGATGGCGGCCGCCGCTACCTCTGCATCAACTGCGACGAGGCGGAGCCCGGCACCTTCAAGGACCGCCTGCTCTGCGACTACGACCCGCACATCATCATGGAGGGGATCGCGATCGCCTGCTGGGCCTGCCAGCTCGACACCGCGTACTTCTTCATCCGCGGCGAGTACCACCACCAGGCGAAGGTGGTCGAGCGCGCGATCCAGGAGGCCTACGCGAAGGGCATCTTCGGCAAGCAGGGGCTGATGAACGGCAAGGTGAAGTTCGCCGTCGACTGCTACCTCCACCGTGGCGCGGGCGCGTACATCTGCGGCGAAGA
>CAIXEV010000345.1 GCA_903918555.1 uncultured bacterium
CGGCGGTCTGGGAGATCTGGGTCGGAGTGGAATCGGAAGCCATCGGGGACCTGCGTACGAACGCCTCTCTATCGACCATCCATGACGCGGATGCACAGATGCTACGGGGAGTGCCCCTGTTTCACCAAATGCGGGCGACCGAGCCCGGCGACTTCGCGCGGAAATCCCCTCGCGGATGCGCAAATCGCGGTGAAGCGCCCATTTCCACGGTCTCGCCCCACGGTCTCGCCGCGCGGTCAACCCGCGAACATGGCCTCGACGAACGCTTCCGGGTCGAACGGCTGCACATCCTCCGGCCGCTCGCCGACCCCGACGAGCTTGACCGGCACATCGAGCTCCTCGCGGATCGCCACCACGATGCCGCCGCGCGCGGTGCCGTCGAGCTTCGCGAGGAAGATTCCCGTGACGCCCGCAGCCGCCGCGAAGAGCCGCGCCTGCTGCACCGCGTTCTGCCCGCTGGTGGCGTCGAGCACCAGCAGCACCTCGTGCGGGGCGCCGGGGATCTTCTTCGCGAGCACATTGCGGATCTTCGTCAGCTCGCGCATGAGGTTGTCCTGCGTATGCAGGCGCCCCGCCGTGTCGACGAGCAGCACATCGCTCCCGCGCGCGAGCGCAGCGTCGGCCGCGTCGTACGCGACCGCGGCCGGATCGGCGCCGGCCTTCCCCTTCACGATGTCGATCCCGAGCCGGTTGCTCCACTCCGTCAGCTGCGCGACCGCACCCGCGCGGAATGTGTCGGCGGCCGCGAGCAGCACGCTGCGGCCCTCGTCCTTCAGGCTCTTCGCGATCTTCGCGACGCTCGTCGTCTTGCCGACGCCGTTCACGCCGACGACGAGCACGACGGTCGGCTTCGCGGCCGCCGTCGCGATCGCACGCGACTGCGCGGGCCAGCGCACCTTGAGGCTCGCCTTGAGGTACTCAAGCGCATCCTCGCCGCGCGCGACGCGCCCGGAACGGAACTCCTCGCGCAGGCCAGCGGTCAGCTCGCGCGCCGCCTTCACGCCGACATCGGCCGCGATCAGCCGCGACTCGATCTCGTCGATCAGCTCGTTGCTCAGCGCGCGGCCAAGAAGCAGCGACCGCAGCTGGCCGCCGATCGCCTCGGCGGTCTTCTGCAGCCCCTTCTTGATCGCGGCGAACGCCGAGCGAAACAGGCTCATGCACCCTGCTCCGGCACGCCCGACTTGGCGACGCGGTCGAGCACCGCGTTCACGAACGCGCCTGATTTCTCGGTGGAAAATGTCTTCGCGAGCTCGACGCACTCGTCGATCGCGACCGCGACCGGGTCGCCCGCGTGCGTGAACCCGTACCAGCCGAGGCGCAGCGCATTGCGGTCGATCACGGGCTGCCGGTGCACAGGCCACTCGGCCGTGAACGGCCGCACGGCCTTGTCGGCGTCGTTGCGGAACTCCCACACCATCGACGCGAGCGACAGCCCCGCCTCGACCGCTGCGCGCCGCTCGACGATCCGCTCGGGATCGCGCGCCTCGAGACGCGCGGCCGCCGTCGAGAGGTCCGCGCCCTCGCCGTCGTCGCCGAGCTCATCGACGCTCTCGAGCGCGGCGCGAACGGCGTCGAGGTCGCCCGCGAGACCGGAGTCGAACTGGTAGAGCGCGAGCAGCGCGTAGCGCCGGTCGGACCGGATGGTGCGTGCGCGTCCGCTCACGCGGGCCTCCCCAGCGGCAGACGGTGGATGCGCTGCACCGCGCGGGCGGCGATCAGCGCGGCGTGCATGGCTTCCTCGCCCTTGTTGCCCTTCGAGCCGCCCGCGCGCGCGGCCGCCTGCTCGTGGGTCTGGCAGGTCAGCACGCCGAAGGCGACGGGCTTGCCGGTGGCGGCGTTGATGGCGGCGAGGCC
>CAIXEV010000346.1 GCA_903918555.1 uncultured bacterium
AGAACTACTCAGCGTCCTGAGCAAACCGTAGCGATGATGTTGAAAGTCGTCACCCGCAGGGGTACGGCTGGACCAAGTCCAAGGAACGCCCGAGGCCAGCGCCCGCACCCCCGAAGGCGGAGCGAAGCGAAGCCTGAGCAAGTTGCCGACGCCTGCCACTCACGCGAAAGGAAGCCGCCGCAGCGGCGACCGCTCAAACCCGTGTGGCATCACTTTGAGTGATGGCGGCCTCGAACGCGCGTCGACCGCTCAGCCTGCAAGCGCGGCGTGTTACTCACGCCTCCAATCTCGCCCTCCCACGCCGGCGCTCCAACCAGCGATATGACACCCTGCCGCGCCAACCAACTTGACACATATGTCAAGCAAGACACAATTGTCACTATAGTCCCGCCAGCGCCGCACCGACGGCACCCCGAAGGGCATCGTGAAGCTCGCCCAGTGACCGAGGAGGAGATCCCATGATCCGCACCGAATCCGAGTACCAGCAGGCCGCGGCCCGGGTCGACGCCGAGCGCGTGCGGCTCGCCGCGCATCTCAAGGCGTGGAAGAAGCAGGGCTTCACCGCCCAGCAGGTCGCCAAGCTCCGCGAGCCGCTCGAGGCGTTCCACATGCAGCTGGCGGAGGAGGTCGCAAGCTACGAGCGTCTCAAGCGCGGACAGTTCGACGAGTTCGAGAACCTCCACGGCCTCGGGCAGATCCTGATTGGGCTCCGCATCGCCCGCGGCATGACCCAGCGCGACCTCGCGCGCCGGCTTGAAGTCAACGAGACCGCCGTCTCGCGCGACGAGCGCAACGAGTACCACGGCATCACCGTCGACCGCGCCAAGAAGGTGCTCGACGCCCTCGGCGTCCGCCTGGTGACGCGCGTCGAGGTGGAACCGATGCGCGCGGCAGGGGATCCCGCCGCGTCCACCCGTCGCGCTCCACGCAAGAAGTCGCGCTGACCAAACGCGGAACGCGTGCGAGGCCACCGCAGAGGCCGCGAAGCTCTTGGCTCTTTCGGAGGAGTGGACCGGCGTCTGGTAGCGACCCACTCGCGTAGGCTTGGAGACCCAGTTATTGACCGCACTCGGCTGAAAGAGTCGAATATCGATCGCGCATAGATGTGGATAGAACGATAAGATTACATAAGATCGCTCAATCCATCCCCCTCCACAGCGCCGCAGTCGCGGTGCCCTTCACCCCTCCCCAACCCGACGCGATCCCTTCCCATGGACCCAACGAGGAACCCTTTCTCGCCCGGCGCGGGCTCGGCGCCTCCCGCCCTGACTGGCAGAGACGATGTCATTCGATCAGCTTCGATCGCGCTTGAGCGGATCAAGGCGGGACGCGCGGAGAAGAGCCAGCTTCTCCTAGGTCTGCGCGGCGTCGGAAAGACGGTGCTGCTCAATCACATCGGGACCCTCGCCGAAAGTCTTGGCTACCAGGTCGTCCGGCTCGAAGCCCCTGAAGGAAGAAGGCTCGCCGAGTTGCTCGCGCCAGCGCTGAAGAGCGTGCTGCTGAAGATCAGTCGAACCGAAAGGGCGGCGAAGATGGCCATGCGCGGCCTTGCCGCGTTGCGAGGTTTCGCAAGCGCCTTCAAGGTTTCGATCGGGGAAGTCGGCATCGAGATCACCGATGCGCCTGCGGCGGACAGCGGCAACCTCGAGGTCGACCTCCCCGAGCTTTTCGAGGCCGTCGGCAAGGCCGCAGGCGCGGCGGGCGGATGCATCGCGATTCTCCTCGATGAGATCCAGTATCTGAATGAGACCGACTTCAGTGCCCTGATCGTCGCGCTGCACCGCGTCTCGCAGCAGAATCTACCGATCGTACTGTTCGGCGCCGGTCTTCCTCAGGCCGCAGGAC
>CAIXEV010000347.1 GCA_903918555.1 uncultured bacterium
GGCACCTACACCTTCCTGCCGTACTGGGACGACGCCGGCGCCTGGCAGATGGGCTGGCTGCTCGACCTCTTCTGGCATGTGGCGCTGCCGGTCCTCTGCCTCGTGTACGCGTCGTTCGCGGTGCTGTCGAAGCAGACGCGCGCCGCGATGCTCGAGAACTTCAACGCCGACTATGTGCGCACCGCGAAGGCGAAGGGCGTGTCGCGCAGCGATGTCGTGATGCGGCATGTCTTCCGCAACAGCCTGCTGCCGCTCATCACGATGTTCGTCGGCATCTTCCCGGCGATGCTCGCGGGCTCGGTCGTGATCGAGCGCATCTTCACGATCCCCGGCATGGGAAGCCTCATCATCGAGGCGATCGACCTGCGTGACCGCGAGATCATCCTCGCGAACACCTTCATGATCGCGAGCGTGAACCTGTTTGCGCTGCTTCTCGCGGACATCCTCTATGCGGTCGCGGATCCGCTGGTGAGCTATGAGTGACCCGAAATCGACCGGCGCCGCCCCGCGCGCGATCTCCGGCATCGAGGTGATGCGCGGCGTCGGCGCCCAGCAGGCAAAGGGCTTCTGGGCGGACGCCTGGGAGCGCGTGCTGCAGCGCAAGAGCGCGGTGTTCGGGATCCTCTGGATCTCGGTGGTCGCGTTCTTCGCGATCTTCGCGCCGGTGCTCGCGAGCGCGCACCCCGTGCGGCTCGAGCGACTCGACGCGGCGGGCGCCGTGACCGAGGTCGAGTGGCCGCTGCTGGCCAACCTCTCTCCGACCGACTGGCTGCTCATGATCGGCTTCGTCGTCGGCGTGCCGTGGGTCTTGTTCGGGCCGAAGTCGCTCGGCCGCAGCGGCCGCCTCGGCGTCCTCGCGGTCGCGCTGCTGCAGGCCGGGCTCACGATCGTTCTTGCCGGCACCATCGCGAAGTGGGCCGATGGCTCCGCCGTCGAGTGGATCAAGCAGGCCGCGCGCCTGCCGTCGGGGCCATGGCCGATCGTCGGCGCGGTCGCGGCGCTCGTCGGACTCGTCGCCCTCGTCGTGCCGACCTTCGCGACGCGCGCGCCGCGCTTTGCGACGGTGATCGTGACCGCGATCATCGCGGCGACGCTCGTCCTCGCCTCGGGCGGGCAGAAGCTCATCAACTTCGAGCGCTACATCGACGACGAGCGCGCGGGCAAGATCCGCGCGGTGTGGGCGCCGATCCCGTGGTCGCCGCAGTACACCCGCAGCGACATGAGCGCGATCGCGCCGGGAACCGCGGTCGCCGAGAACTCGAAGCTCGCGGAGTTCGCGGGCACGAAGTTCGGCGAGCGCCGCAACTGGCTCGGCACCGACGCGCTCGGCGGCGATGTGCTCGCGCAGATGATGTGGGCGTGCCGGCTCTCGATCTCGATCGGCCTCGTGTCGACGGGCATCTCGCTGCTCATCGGCGTGACCATCGGCGCAATCATGGGCTACTTCGGCGGCTGGATCGACCTCCTGCTGTTCCGCGTCGTCGAGATCTTCATGGCGGTGCCGGTGCTGTTCCTCCTGATCGTCGCCGCCGGCGTGCTGCCGCGCGACACCTATGTGATGATGGCGATCATCGGTTGCTTCTCATGGACGGGCGCCGCGCGCTTCACGCGCGCCGAGTTCCTCAAGCTCCGCAAGCAGGACTTCGTGCAGGCCGCGCAGGCGACCGGCCTGCCGCTGCGCGCGATCCTCTTCCGCCACATGCTGCCGAACGGCGTGACCCCCGTCCTCGTCGACGCGTCGTTCGCGATCGCCGCCGCGATCTCGGTCGAGGCGACGCTCTCGTTCCTCGGCCTCGGCCCCGACGGCCAGGCCTCGTGGGGCAAGCTGCTCTCGAGCGCGACCGCGTCGACGGGCACCTTCGTCTGGTGGCTCGCTGTGTTCCCAGGTCTCGCGATCTTCCTCTCGGTCCTCTCCTACAACCTGCTCGGCGAGGCGCTCCGCGACGCGATCGACCCGAAGCTCAGGAAGGCGGCGCACTGATGACGCACCCAGCGCAGCAAGCCCACTCCTCCGGCACCGCGACCGCCGCGCCCACGAAGCCGATCCTCTCGGTCGCCGATCTCGCCGTCAGCTTCGACAACGGCTCCGGCCCGCGCGTGCAGGCGGTGGCGGGGGTGTCGATGACGGTGCACCCGAACCAGACGCTCGCGGTCGTCGGCGAGTCCGGTTGCGGCAAGAGCGTGACCGCGATGAGCACCATGCAGCTCATCCCGCGTCCGCCGGGGCGCTTCGACCGCGGCTCGATCCTGTTCGACGGCGAGGACATCCTCTCGTACACCGAGTCGCAGATGCTCAAGGTTCGTGGCGGCAAGATCGCCA
>CAIXEV010000348.1 GCA_903918555.1 uncultured bacterium
GACAGCGCCGAGCGGTTCCTCGCCGAGCACGCCGATCTCTTCTCGAGCGACTTCTCCGAGCTCATGCCCGTCGGCCCCAACGGCGACGGCGCCCATGTCATCGGCCTCGGCTACGACCCCGCCGACGAGAGCTACCGCTTCTCGCTCGTCGGGTACACCCAGCATGTGAACGGCATCCCCGTCTTCCGCGGCGATGTCCGTCTCCTCGTCCGCAACGAGCCGGGCTACCCGCTCGTCCTCGCCTCCAACGGCCTGCGCGATGTCCGCGCCTTCGCCGCAGCCTTCACCGGCAAGGCGCTGCCGCCCTCGAAGATCGATGTCAACCGCATCTCGCGCCGCGCGCTCAACCAGTTCGGCCCCGGCGCCGTCGTGAGCGACCAGGAGCAGGTCGTCTGGGCCGGCTACGACGACGCCCCCGTCGCCGAGCCGCGACTCGCCTTCAAGTTCATCGTGTCGGGCACGGGCGTGTTCGACCGGAACCTCAAGCAGCGCATGCTCTATGTCGTCGACGCCGCGACCAACCAGATCCTCTTCCAGGAAGACCAGATCCTGCACGGCGATGTCACCGCGACCGTTCGCGGCAACGCCACGCAGGGCTCGGCGGCCGATGCGTGCAACCCCGAGGCTGCGTCCGCGCTTCCCTACTCGCGCGTCACCGTCGGTGCCAGCGAGTACTTCGCCGACGCGACCGGCGTGGTCGTGATCCCGAACCCCACCGACGCCAACCTCACCCTCACCTCGAACCTCACCACCGCCGGTCGCTGGTTCACCGTGAACGACTCGGCTGGAGCCGAAAGCTCGCTCTCGCTGAACGCGACGGGCGGAGCGGTCTCGTTCCTGCACAACTCGGCGAACACCGATGAATCGGAGCGCGCCGAGGTGAACGCGTACCTCCACGCGAACATCGTGCGCGACTACCTGCTTGCGTACAACCCGACCTTCCCGACCATCCCGACGCAGTTCAGCTTCCCGATCAATGTGCAGGTCACGGGCACCTGCAACGCGTTCTACGACGGCGCGTCGATCAACTTCTACCCCGCGGGCGGCGGCTGCAACAACACGGCCTTCAGCGTCGTCGTGCACCACGAGTACGGCCACCACATCGTGAACCGCGCGGGCTCGGGCCAGGGCGCGTACGGCGAAGGCTTCGGCGACATCATGGGCGTGCTCGTCACCGATGAGTCGCGCCTCGCCGTCGGCTTCCAGACCTGCGCCACGGGCATCCGCGACGCCAACAACACCAACCAGTACTCGGCGACGGGCTGCTCGTCGGCCGGCAGCGCCATCCACACCTGCGGCACCCTGCTGTCGGGCTGCGTGTGGAGCACGCGCAACTACCTCGCTGCGACGAATCCGTCGACCTATCGCCAGATCATCTCGAACCTCGCGATCGACTCGGTGCTCCTGCACACGGGCACGGCGATCACGCCGGCGATCACGATCGACTTCCTCACGCTCAACGACAACGACGGGAACATCAACAACGGCACTCCGAACTATCCGGAGATCAACGCCGGCTTCAGCGACCACGGCATGCCCGCACCGGCGCTGCAGCTCCTCAACATCTCCTTCCCGCAGGGAACCCCGTCGTCGGCGAACCCGAATGGCGGCACCTCGTTCCCGGTCACGGTGGCGGGCATCGGTGGAACGCCGCAGCCCGGCACGGGCCGCCTGTTCGCCCGAGTCGGCACCTCCGGCACCTTCACCAATGTCGCGATGACGCAGACGGCGTCGAACCAGTACCTCGCGAGCCTCCCGGCCGCGGCGTGCGGATCGACGATCCAGTTCTATGTGACCGCGCAGACCACGACCGGCACGACGATCTCGAACCCGAGCGATGCTCCGACCTCGCTTCTGTCCACGGTCGCGGCGACGGGTCTCGCGACGCCGTTCACCGACACCGTCGAGACCAACCTCGGCTGGACGCTCACGACCACCGGCGACACCGCGACCGCGGGTCTGTGGGTGCGCGGCGATCCGGTCGGAACCATCAACGGATCGGCCCAGGTGCAGCCCGACAACGATGTGACCGCGGCGCCCGGCGTCAACTGCTTCTTCACGGGCCAGGGAACGGTCGGCGGCACCCTCGGCGCAGCCGATGTCGACGGCGGCCTCACCACGCTCACCTCTCCGACGATGAACGCAACGGGCGGCGTCGCGTATGTGAACTACCACCGCTGGTACTCGAACTCGCAGGGCGGCGCGCCCAACGCGGACACCTTCCGCGTGCAGATCTCGAACAACAACGGCACCACATGGGTCCCGCTCGAGACCGTCGGTCCGGCCGGCGCGGAAACCAACGGCGGCTGGGTCTTCAAGGAGTTCCGAGTCTCCGACTTCGTGACTCCGACGAGCCAGGTCCGAATCCGCTTCATCGCAGAGGATGTTGGAACCGGCTCGCTCATCGAGGCGGCGGTGGATGAGGTTCGCGTGCGCGTCCTCAGCTGCGCGCGGCCGGGCGACATCGACGGCAACGGTGCCGTGGACGGCGGCGACCTTGCGGCGCTCCTCAGCAACTGGGGCGGCAGCGGAGCGGCCGACCTCGATGGCAACGGCACGATCAATGGCGGCGACCTTGCGGTCCTGCTCTCGAACTGGGGCTGATCGCCAGCGGTTCCTGACACCACACTGACCCACAGGGATCCCCGCCACGGGGATCCCTGTGTTTTTGGAGCATCGCGCTCGCCGGGGACGGTGTGTGCGCCCGAATGCGGTTCGGACGCAACGGTGCCGCCGTGGGGGTTGAGATGGGGGTTGCCATGGGCGGTTGCCATGGGGGTTGCCATGGGGGTTGCTTGCGAACCCCGATTCGGCTACTGTTCCCGTCCTCCCGAAGCGCCCCAAATCGCTCCGGACCCCACCTGCCCAGGTGGCGGAATTGGCAGACGCGCCAGCTTGAGGTGCTGGTGGTGTAACAACCTTGGAGGTTCGAGTCCTCTCCTGGGCATTGAAACAGGCCCCGCGCAAGCGGGGCCTGTTTCGTCGTGAGTTTGAGC
>CAIXEV010000349.1 GCA_903918555.1 uncultured bacterium
CGACTACAAGCGCTACGACAAGTGAAACACTTCCGCGAGCGGCGCGATCGAGGTGTCGGCGCGGCCGCCTGGGAGTTCCTCGAAGAATTGAACCATGCCCTTCTGCCAGCGCGCGTTGACTTCCTCGCTCTGCATGCCGGCGACCGCCTTCGCGAAGTCGGGCGTCTCGAGGTAGCCGATCAGAAGGCCATCGTCGCGCAGGAAGATCGAATAGTTCGTCCAGCCATGGCGCGAGAGCGCGGCGAGCATCTCGGGCCACACGGCCTTGTGGCTCTCGCGATACTCGGCGAGGCGCTCGGGCTTGATGCGAAGCGTGAAGCAGACTCGTTGCATCGTGGTCTCCGTCTCAGCGCACGAACGCATCGGCGAGGCCGCCGTCGACATGCAGCACCTGGCCCGTCGTGCGCGAGCTCTCTGGCCCCGCGAGGAAGCGGATCGCAGCCGCCTGGTCGCGCGGCGTGATCGTCGTCTTGAGAAGCGTGCGTTCGGCGTAGAAACGCCCAAGGCACTCGACGAGCTGCGCATCGCTCATCGATTCCTCGAACAGAATCGCGTACTTCTTCAGGCTTGCGATCACGCGCGCGCGCGGGAACATCGTGCTGCCCTCGATCACCGTCGCGGGCGCGACCGCGTTCACGCGTACGAACGGCGCGAAGGTGACCGCGAGCGAACGAACGAGATGATTCGCCGCCGCCTTCGACGCGTCGTAGGCGCTCGAGCCCTTCTTGGCGACGACCGCGTTGACGCTCGTCGTCACCACCGCGCTGCACGCGAGCTTCTGCGCGCACATCGTCGCGGCCGCCTCCTCGACGAGCACCGCGGGCGCGAGCACATTGACCTGCATCGCGCGCATGAAGTCGCCGTCGCTCGTCTTGCCGTCGGCGCCCGGCGTCGGGAAGAGGCCCGCGGTCACGACGATCTCGTCGATGCCGCCGTACGCGATCACGACCTCGTCGAGCATGCGGCGCACGGCCGCGCGGTCGGTCGCGTCGCACTGAAGCGCGATCGCGGGGCCGCACGCGCTGATGCCGCTGCCTGCGACGCCGATCCCCGTGCCGACCGACTTCTCGAGGTCCTTCGCGGCCGCCTCGGCCGACGACGCATCGAGATCGACGCACGCGACGCACGCGTCGTCGGCGGTGAAGCTCGACGCGGTCACGCGGCCGATGCCGCTGCCCGCGCCGACGATCACGCTGACATGCCCCGCGAGCGGCTTCGGCTTCGGCATGCGCTGGAGCTTCGCCTCCTCGAGCCGCCAGTACTCGATGTCGAACGCCTCCTGCCGCGGCAGCGCGCGGTAGCCACCGATCGACTCGGCGCCCTTCATCACCTCGACGGCGCAGCGGTAGAACTCGGCCGTCGTGCGCGACTCGGACTTCGACGAACCCCACGCGATCATGCCGACGCCCGGCACGAGGATCACCGTCGGCTCGGGCGCGCGCATCGCGGGGCTGTCGGCGTGCCTGCACGCGTCGTAGTACGCGGCGTAGTCCTTCACATACTGCGCGAGGCCGGCTTCCGTCTTCTGGCAGAGCGCGTCGAACGACTCGCGGTTCGGGTCGAAGTCGACGAGAAGCGGCTTGATCTTCGTGCGCAGGAAGTGGTCGGGGCATGATGTGCCGAGCTCGGCGAGGCGCGCGGCGTCGTGGCTCGAGACGAAGCGCAGCATCGCGTCGTCGTGCTGCACGGTGCCGATCATGCGGCGGCGCGACGAGACCTTTCCGCGCAGGAACGGCAGGAACTTCACGAGGAGCGCGCGGCGCGCGTCGTCGCCGACGGGCGCGATCCTCTCGCCGCCGAAGGTCTTCGCGCCCTTGTCGTGCGCCGCGAGATACTCGGCCGCGCGCGAGATGAGCGAGAGCGTGAGGTCGTAGCAGACGCGCGGGTCGTCGGACCAGTTGATGAGCCCGTGCTGGCCCATGATCGCGCCGTCGGCGTCGGGGAAGTCCTTGCAGAGCTTCTCGAGCGCGAGGCCGAGCTCGAAGCCGGGGCGCATCCACGGCAGCCAGCGCAGCTGCGTGCCGAAGACCTCGCGCATCGCGTCCTCGCCGCGCACGCACGCGGCGATCGCGATGAGCGCGTTCGGATGCGTGTGGTCGACATGCGCGCGCGGCACGAACGCGTGGAGCGGCGTGTCGATCGAGGTCGCGCGCGGATTGAGGTTCCAGGTGCAGTGCCGGTAGAGGTCGACCATGTCGTCCTCGGCCTGCGTCTTGATGCCGTTCGGCGTGCGCGCGGCGTAGACGGCCTTCAGCTGCTCGAGCTTGTCGAGCGAGAGCGACGAGAAGAACTCGCGGCCCGCGGTGCGCAGGTCGCCGCCCGAACCCTTCACCCAGAGCACGCGCTCGGGCTTGCCCGTGAGCGGATCGCGCTCGGTGATCTTGCTCGAGGTGTTGCCGCCGCCCGTGTTTGTCACGCGCTGATCGTCTCCGAGACGATTCGAGCGATAGACGAGGAGCCCGACGGGATCGAGCCTCGCGGCGTCGGCGTCGTTCCAGGTGCGGCGGACAAAGGACGGATTCGGCGAAAGGGTTGCGCTCGTCATGGTGGAACCGGTTGGAAGGGTCGAAGGCTACCGCGCGAGCCGCTCGACGGCGTCGCGCATGCGCGCGCTCTGCTTGAAATCAGGCTCGAAACGCCGAATCGCGGCGCTCGCGCGAACGATCGCGCGCAACTCGGACGCTCGCGCCACCCCCTCGATCGCGGCGTGCTGCATGAGCGCGTTGCCGATCGCGGCGCACTCGACTGGCCCCGCCTCGACGGGAAGGCCCGCGGCGTCGGCGATGAGCTGGTTGAGGAGGTCGTTCGCGCTTCCGCCGCCGACGATCGCGATGCGGCGCACCTCGCGGCGCGCGAGCGTCGCGGCCTGCCGCGCGGCCTGCGCGGTCGCGAGCGCGATCGAGTCGAGCGCGCAGCGAAGGAGCTGCGCGTCGCTCTCGGGCACGGGCTCGCCGCGCGCGGCGCACGAGGCGCGGATGCGCGCCGGCATGTCGCCTGGCTCGAAGAACGCGGGGTCGTTCGGGTCGACGACGCTGCGCAGCGGCTCGGCCGCGCGCGCGAGCGCAGCAAGTTCGTCCCACGAGCGCGCGCGTCCTTCGGCTGCAAACGCGGCCTCGCACTGCTGCACGAGCCAGAGCCCCGCGACATTCTTGAGAAACCGCACCGCGCCGAACGCGCCGAGCTCGTTCGTCATGTTCGCCTCGCGCGCGGCGTCGCTGGTGACCGCCTGCGGAAGCTCGAGCCCCACGAGCGACCAGGTCCCGCTCGACACATAGAGGTCGTGCGCGGGATCGATCGGCGCGGCCACGACGGCCGACGCCGTGTCGTGGGTCGCGGCCGCAAACACGGGCGTCGACGCGGAAAGGCCTGTTTCGTCGGCGACATCCGCGAGCAGCGTGCCGAGCGGCTCGCGGTCGCCCGCATCGACGAGTTCGGGCAGGATGCGCGCCGGCGCTCCTGTCGCGCGCACGAGCTCGCGGTTCCACTCGCGCGTTCGCGCATCGAGCATCTGCGTGCTGCTCGCGTTCGTTCGCTCGCTCACGACCGAACCACACAGCCGGTACGCGATGTAGTCGGGCAGCATCAGCATGCACGCGGCGCGTTCGAGAGGCCGAATCGGGTCCTCCGCGTCGGCCGCGAGCTGGTAGAGCGTGTTGAACGGCTGGAACGCGATGCCCGTCGCGGCGTAGATCGCGTCGTCGCCGAGTTCCGCGCGCAGTCGCGAGAACGGCTGCTTCGTGCGCGGGTCGCGATAGGCGGCGATCGGCCGCACGAGTTCGCCGTCTTCGTCGAGCAGCGCGTAGTCGACCGCCCACGAGTCGATGCCGATCGAATCGACCTCACCGCCCGCCGCCGCGATGCGCAGCCCCTCGAGGATCGACTCCCACATCCGCTCCATCGGCCAGCAGAGCGTGACGCCGCCCGCGTGGCGCGCGGTGACGGGCGCATTCGCGAAGCGGTGGAGCTCGCGCACCGACAGCTCGCCGTCGCCGATCACGACCTCCATCACGCGTCCGCTCGATGCGCCGAGGTCGATCGCGATGTGCCGGCGCGAACTCATGCGTAGCTTCCTCCGCTTGTCTTCTTGCGCGGAAGCCGCGCGGCGGCGGCCCGCGCCTCGTAGCCCGACGCGCGGTGCGCGGCGAGCGGATCGCCAGGCAGCCCGCGCGACGCACGCCACGCCGCGAGCGCGCCGCGCACATCGGTGGCGAACGCCTGCTTCAGGCACTCCTCCGCCGCGACGATGTCGTTGCGGGCGCGCGCGGCGTCGAGCGCGTCGAGGTCGACGAGCAGCGCCTTCGCGAACAGCTCCTGCGCGGTCGTCGCCGTCTGCACCATCGCCTCGACCTTCGGCTTGAGGTTGTGCGACTGGTCGACCATGAACTCGACCGGTAGGTCGCGGCCAAGCGCGCGCTCGGCCTCGCAGATCGCGAGAAAGATGCGGAAAATGCGATGTGGATCGATCGACCCGATCGTGAGATCGTCGTCGGCGTAGTGGCGGTCGTTGAAGTGGAACCCGCCGAGCATCGCCTCGTCGGCGAGGAACGACACGATGTGCTCGATGTTCTGCCCGGGCAGGTGATGCCCCGTGTCGACGAGCACGCGCGCGCGGTCGCCGGCCGACTTCGCGAGCACATACGCCATGCCCCAGTCGGCGATGTCGGTGTGGTAGAACGCAGGCTCGAACGGCTTGTACTCGACGAGCATCTGCATCGACGCAGGCATCGCGGCGTGGACCTCGCGCAGCGCGTCGGTAAACCAGCGCTTGCGCCGCGCGACGCTTCCTTGCCCCGGATAGTTCGTGCCGTCGGCGAACCAGAGCGCGAGCGTGTCCGAGCCGCACGCGCGACCGAGCTCGACCGAATCGAGGAGATGCGCGACGGCGCGGCGGCGCACCGCGGCGTCCTCGTTCGCGACCGAACCGTGCTTGTAGCACTGATCCTCGAACACATTCGGGTTGATCGATCCGATGCGCAGGCCGCGCGCGCGGGCGAGCGCGGCGAGCTGCGCGCCGCCACCGGCGGGAACATCCCAGAGCACATGGATCGCGACCCGCGGGCACGCGCCCGTCAGGCGATGGACCTCGGCCGCGTCGTCTAGCTTGTCCTCGATCGAGAGCGCCGCAGCGTCCTGCAGGAACTTGCCGAAGCGCGTGCCGGTGTCGGCGAAGCCCCACGAGGGAAGCTCGATCTCGAAGCGCGCGAGACGATCGATGGCTGCGGCGGGAAGCGCTGCGGTCATTCGCACAGCGTACGAAACTTCGGCGCGGGCTGTACGCTGCGCGGCGATGGAGAACCGTGCGTCCGACAAGTTCCGCGTCGTCGGCCCGATCGGCGCGATCGGCATCATCGTCGCGGCGATGATCGGCAGCGGCATCTTCACGCTGACAGGCATGTTCGGCGCGAAGCTCGGCACCGCGGAGAATGTGATCGCCGCGTGGGTGGCCGGCGGCGTGCTCGCGCTCTGCGGCGGGCTCTCGCTCGCCGAGCTCGGCGCGATGATCCCCTGCTCGGGCGGCAGCGTCGAGTTCGCGCGCCGCGCGTTCGGCAAGGCGACGGGCTACCTCGTGGCGATGGTCACGGTGCTGTCGGGCTACTTCCTCTCGATCGCGGCGGTCGGGCTCATGCTCGCCGAGTATGTGAACAAGATCGTCCCCGATCCGCTGAACCTCTCGCTCGTCGCGCTCGCCGTGATGGCGCTTGCGTTTCTCTCGCAGGTCGTCGGCCTGCGCTCGGGCTACGCCGTCAGCACGGGGCTCTCGGTCCTGAAGATCGTGTTCGTGGCCGCGTTCGTCGTCTTCGGCCTGCTCTGGCCGCTCGACGCGCGCATCGAGCCGAGCGCGGCGGCCGCCGCCGTCGAGACGCCGGGACTCTTCTCCGCAGCGGTCGCGGCGGCCACGCTCTCGGTGAGCTTCGCCTACCTCGGCTGGTCGACGGGCGCCGACATCGCGGGCGACATCGAGCGCCCCGGGCGCAATGTGCCGATCGGCATCATCGGCGCGATCGCGATCGTCTTCGTCCTCTACATCGGCATGAACCTCGTCTACCTGCGGGTCATCGATCCGCTGGCGATGACCGACGGCGACGGCAAGGAAATGCAGGCGATCGGCGCCGTGACCGCGACGCAGCTCTTCGGCGCGACGGCAGGCAAGGTGCTCGCGGGCGTGATCGCGCTCCTCTTCTTCTCGACGATCGTCTCGGGGACCATCACCGCCGCGCGCATCCTCGAGTCGATGGCGCACGCGGGCGAGATCCACGGTTCACTCGGCGTGCGCACCGCCAAGGGCGTCCCGCTGCGCGGACTGCTCGTGACGCTCGCCGCGAGCGCGGCGTGCCTCCTGATCGGCAGCCTCGGCGAGATCTTCGGCCTCCTCACCGTGCTCATCAATGTGTTCTCGTCGCTCTCGGTCGCCGCGGTGATCGTGCTGCGCCGCACCATGCCCGACGCCCCGCGCCCCTTCCGCGTGCCGCTCTATCCGATCACGCCGCTCGTGTACCTCGCGCTCGCGGGATGGAGCATCGTCGCGAGCGTGATGGAGGGCGGGTGGTACGCGATCCTCTCCTCGGTCGCGGTCGTCGCCGTTCTTCTCCTCATTCGTCCCATCCTCTCGTTTCGGAGAGTGCTTTCGCCATGATGTCTCGATGCACCACCGCCGTCCTCGCCGTTCTCTCGCTCTCCGCGCTTTCGGGCTGTGCGGCGACCGGACCGCAGTCCGCTTCGACGCAGCGCGCGGGCGCAGGCAAGATGCAGTTCGCGATCCTCATGTACGAGCGTGGCGACGCGTGGTACAGGCTTCCTGCGGCGCACAAGGACGCGCTCCTGAAGCAGTACGGCCTCTGGGTGCGCGACCTGAAGCAGAAAGGCGTGCTGCGCGAGGGCAATCCGCTCGGTCGCGGCGGCGTCGTGATCGCTTCCGACGCGAACGGCACGCCCGACGCGGAACCGCTCGACCCGAACGACACGACCCTCACGGGCTACTTCATCATCGAGGTGTCGAGCGCGGTCGAGGCGGAGCGCATCGCGGCGAGCTGCCCGGCGCTCACCCACGGCGAGGTCGTCCACCTGCGGCCGGTCGGCCACACGGACTGACGGCGCTGCGCCTCACTCCGCCGCGGGCAGCGCACGCGCGCTCACCTCGCGCAGCGCGGTGTTCGCAGGCTCGAGTTCATCGGGAACGCTCTGGAGATCGCCCGCGAGTTCGGCGGTGTCGCGCGCGCCGGGCAGCAGGCGCGAGTTGAACGACGCGACCGCGCTGTTGTAGCCCTTCGTGGCGCTGTCGAGGCCCTTCCCGACCTTCTCGAGGTGCTCTGCGAAGGTCGAGATGCGGACGAGCAGCTCCTTGGCGCTGTCGCCGATCTTGCGCGCGTTCTCGTTGAGCTTCGCCTGCTGCCACTGCAGCGCGCAGGTGCGCAGGAGCGCGAGCAGCGTCGACGAGGTGCAGATGATGACGCGCGAGTCGAGCGCCTCCTGGTAGACGGTCGCGTCCTCCTCGAGCGCCGCGATCAGGCCGCTCTCGAGCGGCACGAAGAGCACCGTGATCTCGACGCCCTCGCCGAGCGCCTTCGCGTACTCGCGCGAGCTGAGCGCGCGCACATGGCTGCGCAGCGCCTGCGCGTGCGCGCCGCGGCGTGCGGCGCGGTCGGCGTCGGAAAGCGCCGGGTCGAGCGAATCGAGGTACGCGTTCATCGGCACCTTCGCGTCGATCGGCACGAAGCGGCCGCCCGGCAGGCGCACGGTCATGTCGGGCCGCAGGCGGTTGCCTTCGTCGCCCTCGACGCTCGTCTGCTCGCTGAAGTCGACATTGTCGACGAGCCCCGCCATCTCCGCGATGTTTCGCAGCGACACCTCGCCCCAGCGCCCGCGCTGGCGGTTGTCGCGGAGCGCGCTCGACAAGGTCTGCGCCGCGCTCGACGCCTTCTGCTGGAGATCCGCGATCTGCTTCAGCTGCTCGCCGAGCGTCTTCACATCGCCCTCGCGCTTCTCGCCGAGTTCCTTGACGAGCTGCTCGTTCTTCACGAGCTGCTCCTTGAGCGGCGCGAGCGTCGCGTCGATCGCCTTCTGGCGCGACTCGAGCTCCTGCTGCGAGAGCTTGTTCTGCCCCTCGAACTGCTCCTTCGCCTGGCGCAGCAGCTGCTCGGCCGTCTGCTTGAGGACATCGGCGCCCGTCGCCTTGAAGGTCTCGGTGAGCGACGCCCTCGACTGCTCGATGGCGCCCTTCAGCTCGACGATCGACTTCTCGCGCTCGGCGAGGATCCGCTGCATCGCGCTCTCGCGCTCGGCGACGCGTTCCTCGTTCGCGCGAAGCTCCTGCTGCGTCTTCGATCGAAGGGCCGACTCCTGCTCGGCGCGCTGGCGCTCGGCGTCGACCTGCGCGCGGAGGTCGCGCAGCTGCTCCTGCGCGGCGGCGAGCGAGGCCTTCGCGCCCGCCTCCCCCTGCTGGGCGCCGCCGACCTGCGTGCGCAGCGTCACGACTTCCGTGCGCGCGGCCGAAAGCTCGGCCTGCGCGGCCTCGGCGGTCGCGATCGCCTGCGCCGAAGCGCGTCCCTTGAGCATGAAGAACACGGCTGCCGCGGCGGCGCCGAGGGCACAGCCAACGAGGATTCCCACCATCATTGAAGTTCCGTCCATGACGGCCATCCTAACGGTGGGTGCCGCACGGGTCGAGCGAAAAACAGCGACACTGCGCCGATGCGCCACCTCAGCGTCCTCACCGGCATCCTCGTCCTCGACAAGGACCTCGGCATGAGCTCGATGCGCGCGGTCGAGATCGCGCGCCGCCGCGCGGGCCGCGCGAAGGCGGGTCACGCCGGCACGCTCGATCCGCTCGCGACGGGCGTGCTCGTCGTCGCGTTCGGCCGCGCGACGAAGGCGATCGATCGCCTCATGGCGACCGAGAAGGGCTACGAGACCGATGTCGATCTCTCGGCGTTCACCACCACCGACGACCGCGAGGGCGAGCGCCGCGAGGTCGCCGTCGCCGCGCCGCCGGCGCGCGAGGCGGTCGAGCGCGCGCTGGCGGGTTTCACGGGCGAAATCATGCAGAAACCGCCCGCTTTCAGCGCCATCCATGTCGGCGGCAAGCGCGCCTACGCGCTCGCGCGCAACGACGCGCCGCCCGACCTTCCGCCGCGCAAGGTGATGGTCCACGAGATCGCGCTCGTCAAGTACGAGTGGCCGATCGCGACCGTCGCGATCCGCTCGGGCAAGGGCTTCTATGTGCGCAGCCTCGCGCGCGACCTCGGCCTCGCGCTCGGGACGGGCGGGCATTGCGCGTCGCTGCGGCGCACGGCGGTCGGGCCGTTCACGCTCAAGCTCGCGAAGCGGCTCGAGGATCTTCCAGAGCACATCGACGAGTCGTGCGTGATTCCGCTCGAGACGGCGCTCGGCGCGATGGACGAACTCACCGCGCGGCCGCAGCCAGCTTCTCCTCACGACGCGCCCGACGGTCCTCGCGGAAGCTGACGACGATGTAGATCGCCATGCCGGCGAGCAGCATCACATCGGCCACATTGAAGACCCACGGGAAGACATCGCTCGTGGAGTTGCCCGGCCACTTCCAGCCGCTCGGCAGCGACCAGCCCGGAAGCATGTGCAGGAAATCGCGGACCGCGCCGTAGAAGAAGCGGTCGTAGAGGTTGCCGATGCCGCCCGCGAGGATGAGGCCGATCGCGACATGCGCCGCGCGCATGCGGACGCGGGTGCCGCGCGCGAACAGCGCGACCGCTGCGATGGTCGCGAACACCGTGAACACGATGAAGAGCTCGCGGCGCTGCTGCCCGATGCCGAAGACCGCGCCGTGGTTGAGCACGAGGCGGTAGTCGAGCAGGTCCCATGGCAGCGCGGCGACGCGGCCGTGGTACGGCACATAGAACGACGGGTCGTTGAGGATGCGCTCGCGCTCGAGTTCGACCGGATAGCCCGCGATCTCGCGGAACGCCCAGTACTTCGACCAGAGATCGAACGCGAAGCCGACGGCGAAGACGCCGAAGAGCGTGCACCACGCGGAGGGCGACCGCCAGGACGGGAGCTCGCGAGGATCCACGGCCAACCCCGCGTCGGATGCGGGCGTGCCGCCGCTCATGGCGTCACGCTTGGTCTCGGAGGTGGCGTTCTCTGGTTGGACGGACATGACGCAAGCGTAGAGCGTTCACCCCGCGCGGCGCGCGGAACCCGTCAGCGACCGCCCGCCGACTCGGCGATGCGCTCGGCCTCGATGGAGTACTTCGCCCACGGCTTCGCGTCGAGGCGAGCCTTGGTGATCTGCTTGCCGGTCATCTGGCAGACGCCGTAGGTCTTGTCCTCGATGCGCTGGAGCGCTGCGTCGATCTCGTCGAGAAGCGCACGCTCGTTCTCCGCCATGCCGAGGGTGAAGTCCTGCTCGTAGACATCGGAGCCCATGTCGGCCATGTGCACGGGCATGTTCGAGAGGTTGCCGCCCGGCGAACGGAGCGCCTCGTCTTCCATGCCCGAGAGCATGCCCGCGAGCTGGCGCCGCTTGGCGAGGAGAAGCTCGCGGTAATCGTCGAGCTCCTTCTTGCTGAGCTTCGTCTTGATCGATGCGATCTGCTGCTCGGTGGGAGCTGCAGCCGCCTCGGTGGCGGTGTCCTTGGCGCGCTTCGGGATGGTGAGGCCCTTGGTCGAGATCGCGCGGACGCGGCGGCCGTTGATGATGATGAACTCGCCCGACGCAGCCGAGCCACGCGCGTTGGCAACGGCGGCGGCCGCTGCCGCGACCGACTTGTGCTGCGCGAGGTCGATGGGGCCCTTCTTCGGAACCGCGGGCGGATCGAGCGGATCGGCCTTCGCCTTGCCGGCGCCCTTCGCGGGAGCGGCGGCCTTCGCAGGAGCAGCGGCCTTCGCGGGAGCAGCGGCCTTCGCAGGAGCAGCGGCCTTCGCGGGAGCGGCGGCCTTCGCGGGAGCGGCGGCCTTCGCGGGAGCAGCGGCCTTCACGGGAGCAGCGGCCTTCGCAGGAGCAGCGGCCTTCGCAGGAGCAGCGGCCTTCGCAGGAGCGGCGGCCTTCGCGGGCACAGCGCCCTTCGCAGGAGCGGCGACCTTCGCAGGAGCAGCGGCCTTCGCGGGAGCAGCGGTCTTCGCGGGAGCAGCGGCCTTCGCGGGAACTGGCGCGGGAGCCTTCCCGTTCGTCTTTCCGTTGGTCGTACCGTTCGTCTTCCCGTTGGTCGTACCGTTCGTCTTCCCGTTCGTCTTCACGGGTGCCTTCGCGGCCGGCTTCACCGGTGCTTTCGCGGGCGGCGCCTTCACGGCGGGGGCTTTCAAGGCGGGCGCCTTCGCGGCCGGCTTTGCAGGTGCCTTCGGCGCAGGCTTCGCCGGCGCCTTTGAGACCGACTTCGCGGCTCCCGTGGAGTTGTCCTTCTTGCTCGCCAAAGATTCTCCGCCTCTCACCGCGGGTCAGGCAGACGCGAATGCGCCCGCCGCGCAGGGTGCGAGAGCGTAGCAAGCCCATCCCTGAGCGTCAAAGGAACCACTCGGCAGTTGGCGGAAATCCCCGCAGTTTCGCGCAAAATGGGCGCATCGCGCGCCCGCCACGCGGGGCCTACGCGTTCGCGGCGGCAAGTTCGTCGCGGAAGGCGCCCATTCGGCGGAACTTGTCGAGGCGCTGCCGGACGAGGGTCTCGGGGTTCACGCGCGCGAGGTCGCGCAGGCGGTCGACGATCCAGGTCTGGAGCGTGTCGGCAGTCCTCCGCGGGTCACGGTGCGCGCCGCCGAGGGGCTCGGAGATCACATCGTCGACGAGGCCGTTCTCGAGGTTGCGGCGCGCGGTGAGCGCGAGGCACTCGGCGGCGCGGTTGTTGGTCTGCTCGTTGGCTTCCTTCCAGAGGATCGCGGCGCAGCCCTCCGGCGAGATCACCGAGTACCACGCATGCTCGAGCATGCCGACGCGGTCGGCGACGGCGATGCCGAGCGCGCCACCCGAGCCACCCTCGCCGATCACGACCGAGACGATCGGGGTGCGCAGGCGGCTCATCTCCATCAGGTTGACGGCGATCGCCTGCGCCTGGCCGCGCTGCTCGCTGCCGATGCCGGGGTAGGCGCCAGGCGTGTCGACGAGCGTCACGATCGGAAGACCGAGCTTCTCGGCGAGCTTCATCTTGAGGAGCGCCTTGCGGTAGCCCTCGGGGTGGGCGCAACCGAAGTGCGCGGCCACCTTCTCGGAGACGGTCTTGCCCTTGTTGTGGCCGATGAACATGCACTTCACCGAGCCGATGCGCGCGAAGCCCGTGACGATCGCGGGGTCGTCGCCGAAGGCGCGGTCGCCGTGCAGCTCGCAGAAGTCACGGCAGATCATCGAGATGTAGTCGTTGGTCTGCGGGCGCAGCGGGTGACGGGCGATGCGGACGGTCTGCCAGGGCGTGAGGTTCTGGTAGATCTTGCGGAGCAGGCTCTCGCGCGTCTCGTTGAGCTTCGCGAGCTCCTCCGCGTAGCGCTCCGCGTCGGGGCGCTCTTCGATCGCGTCGATCTGACGCTCGATCTCGAGGACGGGCGTCTCGAAGTCGAGCTGGTAGAGCGGGCTGTAGCCGGGGCGTGGCATGGGGGGAGAGTGTATCGCAAGCCGCGAGGGCGAAGC
>CAIXEV010000350.1 GCA_903918555.1 uncultured bacterium
AGTGCCCGCCCGCGCCTTCGTTCATGAAGAGCTTGCCCGCGGCGAGCAGGTCGAGGCGGCCGTCGCGGTTCACATCGGCCCACGCGGCCTGGTAGGTCGGCGGCAGCGACTCGAGGCCAGAGCCCGCGGTCGCGTCGGCAAAGACCCACTTTGCGCCGCCCTTCGCGCCGTCGGTCGCGCCGCCCTTCGAATCGTCGTTGCGGAAGAGCACCGGGAAGTTCGGCTTCTTGAAGCTGGCCGTCGCGTAGACCGTCGTCAGGAAGAGGTCGAGGTCGCCGTCGTTGTCGAAGTCGCCCGCGGCGGGCGCTGCGTAGCTCTCCTGGTACCAGACGCCGCACTCGCCGAGGTCCTCGAACGACCAGCCCTTCGCGGCGCCGAGGTTGCGCAGGAAGCGGCTCTTCGGCTGGTCGCCGCGCGAATCGACATGCGCGAAGTTGCCGGCGAAGAGATCGAAGCGACCGTCGTTGTCGAAGTCGCCGAAGCACGCGCCGATCGAGTGGCCGCCGTCGAACCCGGGGCTCGTCGCGGCCGCGCCGCGCGCCGAAGCCTCGTCGGTGAAGCCCGCCTTGCCGTCGTTGATGAGCAGCGAGTTCGGCTGGAGGCGGTAGTTCGACCGGTAGATGTCGAGATCGCCGTCCTCGTCGAAGTCGCAGGCGGTCACGCCGCGCGTGCGGCGGTCCGCGGTGGTGGACGCGATGCGGAAACCCTTGCCGCCCTCGTTGAGCAGCACGATCGACGGATAGGTCGTCTGCGTCGGCCAGTTCTCGTAGCCGCCGAAGCACGCGTCGACGAAGCCGTCGTTGTTGAAGTCGGCGACGGCGACGCCGCGCGAGATGGTCGTCGGCAGTTCGGGCAGCTTCACCGGCTCGAAGCGGATCGAGTCGCCCTCGCGCACGCCGCGCGAGACGGCGATCGGCGCGAACGACACGAGGTCGCCGACGCCGTCGTTGTCGATGTCGGCGATCACGCCTTCGCCGGGCGCATCGACGCGCGTGAAGGACTTGCCCTCGCGGTTCAGCCACAGGACGCCGCCGGCCCAGAGATCGCTCCAGCCATCGGCGTTGGCGTCGCCCCACGCGGCGTGCCCGCCGGCGGGGGCGATTCCCATTTCGGCGGAACGGTCGACGAAGCGCGGCGGCGCCGTGTCCGGGGCGGATTGAAGCGCGGCGAGGATGGCGATCGGGGTCATCATGGCTTCAGGTTCATCATGGCTTCAGGTTCATCATGGTTTCAGGGTCATCATGGCTTCAGGGTCACCACGCGCTACCGATCCATGCTCCAGATCTGCCGCACAGCGGCGAGGAGCTTCTCGACCTGCTGCGGCTCGAGCCCGCGGCGCTCGAGCACATGCCGCGCGAGCGCGACGCCCGACTCGCCTTCCTCGCTGACCACGGTGTTCGCGCCTGCGCGCGTGAGCACCTCGCGCTCGGCGAGATAGCGCGCTCGCGCGGTGATCTCGACGGCCGGGCTCAGCTCGCGCGCGAGCATCACGAGCGAACCGCGCTCCTCGCTGTTCGGCAGACTGAGGACGAGGTGCACGGCGTCGCGGATGCCCGCCTGCTCGAGCACCTCGCGCCGCGCGGCGTCTCCGTAGACCGCGATGCGGCCCTTCGCCTGCAGCTGGCGCACCGTCTCGATGTTCATGTCGACGATCGCGGTCTCGAGGCCTGCGTCGCGCAGGAGCGCGTCGACGAGCCTGCCGACCGGGCCGTAGCCCACGATCACCGCGAGCGGCTTGGTGCGCGCCGCGAGGCGCGTCGAGGCCTCGAGGTCGAGGCCCTTGCTGCGCCGCGCGTGACGGGCGTCGAGCAGCCGCCACAGCCACGGCATGCCGTGGATCGCGCGCTCGATGCGGTCGATCGAGCGGAAGAGCAGCGGGTTGACGGTGATCGAGATCATCGCGGTCGCGACGAGGAGGTTCATGCCGTCGTCGGGCATGAGGCCGTGCTGCTTCGCGACCGACGCGAGGATGAACGAGAACTCGCCGATCTGCGCGAGGCCGATCGCGACGGTGAGCGCGGTGCGCACGGGGTAGCCGCAGATCGCCACGATCGCGAGCGCGGCGGCCGGCTTCGCGACCAGCACCACCGCGACGCCGACGAGCACGAGCACGGGCTGGTCGACCACGAACGCCGGGTTGAAGAGCATGCCCACCGACACGAAGAAGAGCACCGCGAACGCATCGCGCATCGGCAGCGCGTCGGCCGCGGCCTGGTGGCTGACGGGCGACTGCGCCACGACGATCCCCGCGAGGAACGCGCCGAGCGCGACGGAGGCGCCGAAGATGGTCGCGCTGCCGACCGCGATCGTGATCGACAGCACGAGCACCGTGAGCGTGAAGAGCTCGGCCGAGCGCAGCTTCGCGACCTGCGCGAGGATCCACGGCACGATGCGCGAGCCCGCGAGCAGCACGATCGCCACGAGCGCGACGAGCTTGAGCACCGCCCACGCGGCGGTGGCGAGCGCCGAATCCGCGGCCGCGGCGGTGGGGCTCGCGGACTCGTCGATCGCGAAGAGCGGCACCATCACGAGGAGGAGCACCGTCATGATGTCCTCGACGATCAGCCACCCGACCGCGACATGGCCGTGCACGGTGCCGAGCATGTTGCGGTCGAGGAGGACGCGCAGCAGCACGACCGTGCTCGCGACCGCCATCGCCATGCCGAGGATCAGCCCCGAGCGCAGCGACCAGCCCATCAGGTGCAGCACGCCCATCGTGACGACGGTCGCCACGAGGCTCTGCACGACCGCGCCCGGGATCGCGACGCCGCGCACGGCCCAGAGGTCCTTCAGCTGGAAGTGCAGTCCGACGCCGAACATCAGGAGGATCACGCCGATCTCGGCGAGCTGCTGCGCGAGGCCGACATCGCCGGCGAATCCCGGGGTGTGCGGCCCGATGGCGACGCCCGCGAGGAGGTAGCCAACGATCGGCGAGAGCCCGAGGCGATGCGTGATGAGGCCGAAGATCCACGCCGCGGCGAAGCCGAACGCCAGCGTCGTGAGGAGCGGGAGGTTCTCGACACCCGCTGCAAGGACCAGGATGAGCGCCCCGTCGGCCATGCCCGAGTCTACCCATCCGCGCAGCGTCGGTGGGCGAAGACGACGCAGCCCCCGCAAGTTGCGGAGGCGTGCGTCGTGTTCCGAAGGGAGAGAGGGGGGGAGAGAGAGGGGGAGAGAGAGGGAGAGAGAGAGGGAGAGAGAGAGAGGAGGTGAGAGAGAGAGGGAGAGGGAGAGAGGGGGGGAGAGAGAGGGAGACAGAGGGAGAGAGGGAGAGAGGGAGAGAGGGTGACACAACGGAACACACCACGGGACACAACGGGACACAACGCGAGACACAACGCGAGACACAACGAACCACACCGGAACACAACGCGGAACGAGGCGGCAA
>CAIXEV010000351.1 GCA_903918555.1 uncultured bacterium
ACTGCTCCCAGCCCCATCCACGACCCCCGAGACTCCGAAGTCGAGCACCTTCGGACTGCCGTCGCCGGTGACGAGCACATTGCCCGGCTTGAGATCGCGATGGATGATGCGGTTTGCGTGCGCGTACTGGATCGCCTCGACGATCGCGAGGAAGACGCGCGCGATCTCATGCGGCTCGCGAGACCTCCCGTCTGCCCGCGCCCAACGGTTGAGCGGAACGCCGTCGACGAACTCCATGACGAAGTACGGGCGGGACGGGACCGTCGATGTGTCGGTGCCTGCGTCGTAGACGCGGGCGATCCCCGCGTGCTCGAGACGACCGAGCAATCGGATCTCGCGGCGGAAGCGCTGGATCGCCGCGGGATTCCAGGCACCACTGCCGAGCACCTTCACCGCGACGACTCGCTCGGTCGACGGCTGCCGCGCCTTGAGCACCACCCCGCTCGCGCCAAATCCGACGACGCCGAGGACGGCATGGCCGCCTATCTCCGCCGGAAGATCGATCGGTGGATCGCACTCGCCTCCGTCTCCAAGCGAGCCCGATGGCGACTGGGAGCCCCCGAGCCACCGCCCGCGGTTGCGTGGTGGATTGAGCTCGACCACATCGCGCAAGTCCACCAGCGTGGTCACGGTCGGCGCGCCGCTTCTGTCGAGCTGAAGCATCTCGCGGACCTCGCGGCGGAGGTCCGCGTCTTCGATCGTGCCGAGGTACTCCTCGGCCAGCTCGGGCGCGAGATCCCGGGTGGCGTCGAAGTGCTCGGAAAGAAGCCGAAACCGCTCGCGATCGTCCATCAGTCCTCGATCAAACTCCGACGGGGTTCGCCGGGCCTTCCTTCGAATCCGGGGCAAGCCGCCATCCGATCCACCGAGGCGTCAAGACGCCGGCCGCCCATCTCCATCAACAGGAGATCCGGCCTCGACCCTTGGGCGTTTGCCGCCGACGAACCCATCATCCGACAGCTCCCGCGCCAGCCAAGCCTTCGCCATGCGCCAGTCGGCCTCGACGGTCGACAGCGAGACGCCGAGGACGCTGGCGATCTCGGCATGGGAGAGTCCGCCGTAGATCTTCGCCTCGACCACCCGCGCCTTCCGCTCGTCGAGCGCCTCGAGGCGCTTCAATCCCTGCTCGATCGCCAGGACATCCACCTCGCACAGACCGAGATCGGGCGCGGCCATGGATGCATCGATCGGAAGAATCGCCGCCCCGGCGCCGCGCTTCTTGGCGCGGCGGGCTTCGGCATGGTTGACGAGGACCTGCCGCATCGCGGTCGCGGCGATCGCGAGGAAGTGCGCGCGGTCCTTGATGCTGTCTGCATTCGCCCGCACAAGCTTGAGGAAGGTCTCGTTGACGAGCGCCGTCGGCTGCAGCGTGTGAGACGACGCCTGGCCACGGAGGTAGTGGGCCGCCAGCGAACGCAGCTCGTCGTAGAGCTGCTCCACCAGCGTCGTGGGACCGATCTGACCTCCCGGATCTGACGACGCGGACTCGCCCATGGGCGAGATCCTACCGCACCGACCTGCCATACCGAAGGGAAGGCGGTGAAGAGCGCGTGAGGGCGCTGCGAAGCCGGCCTTACCGCGCGGGCTGCACGATGCCGCGGCACTCGCCGAAGCCGATGCGCGGCCGGCCCGGGCGCTCGCAGTAGCCGCGCATGATGACCTCGTCGCCATCCTGCAGGAACTTGCGCTCGGTGCCATCGCCGAGGGTGATCGGCTCCGCGCCTCGCCAGGTGCGCTCGAGCAGGCAGCCGCGCGACTCCTTCTCGGGACCGGACACCGTGCCCGACGCGAGGAGATCGCCAGCCTGCATGTTGCAGCCGTTCGAGGCGTGGTGCGCCAGCATCTGCGCGGGCGTCCAGAACATGTCCTTGAACGAGCCGCGCGAGATGAGCGTCGCGGGCTGGCCGGCGGCGCGCATCTTCTCGCTTGAGACAAGCACCTCGAGGGTGATGTCGACATTGCGGCTGTCTGGATCGGAGAGGTACGGCAGCGGCAGCGGATCGTCGGTTCCGCGCACCGGGCCAGGCACGAGGAACGGTGCGATCGCGTCGGCGGTCACGACCCACGGCGACACGGTGGTGAGGAAGTTCTTCGCGAGGAACGGCCCGAGCGGCTGGTACTCCCACTTCTGGATGTCGCGCGCCGACCAGTCGTTGACGAGGCAGAAGCCGAAGATGTGGCTCCAGGCCTTGGCGATGTCGATGCGGGAGCCGAGCTCGTTGCCGTGGCCGACGAAGAAGCCGACCTCGAGTTCGTAGTCGAGAAGGCGCGACTGCCCGAAGGACGGCGGGCCGTCGTCGTTCGACACGGTCTGCCCGCACGGACGCACGACGCCGGTGCCAGACGCCACGACCGAACTCGCGCGCCCGTGGTAGCCGATCGGGACATGCTTCCAGTTGGGGAGCAGCGGATTCGTCGGGCGGAACATCGAGCCGACATTGGTCGCGTGGTGGAGCGACGCGTAGAAGTCGGTGTAGTCGCCGATCGAGAACGGGATCTCGGGCGCCGCGCGGGTCGCGTCGCGCAGCAGCGGCTCGACGCGGGCGCGGACGCTCGAACCCTCGACGAAGAAGCCCGCGAGCTCGGAGCGGAGGCGCCGCCTGAGGTCGTGCGGAAGCTCGGCGATCAGATTGAGGAACGGGAGCTCAAGCCCCTCCTCGAACGAGTCCCACGCGAGGAGTTCGTCGGAGAAGAGCCCCGCATGGAGCGCATCCTGCAGGACGAGCAGCGAATCGCCGATCCGCACGGCCGCCGCGCCATCGACGATGCCGTACGGCAGGTTCTGGATCGGGAAGTCGCCGTCGGGGTTGTTCGCGCCAGGAACCCACGAGCGAAGCATGGGATCATTCGGTTCGAGTAGCGACGGACGGCTCTGTGGACGGCTCATGGATGCACTCCCTCTTCAGTCGGCAGAAGCCCAAGCGCTCGGAGATCGGCGAGCGGTTCCTCGAACGAGCACGAGCCGAAGCTGTGCGCGAAGCGCTCCCGGGCCTCGGCGATCTCGTCGAACCTCAGTGATCGGTTGCGCCACGAAAGGCCGCTCGGCCCGAACTCGAACGCCGCGGCGCGCTCCTCGACGAGGATCTTCTCGATCTCCTTCTCGTCCATGCGGTCGTCGCTCCAGAGCATGCAGCCGGCGACGAACACATTGAGGAAGCCGAACTGCATGCAGCCGACATCGGTGGCGAGATGCCGGCACGGGTGATGCAGGCCCGCCGTCGCCTTGAAAGGCACCTCGGCCGCGCGGCAGATCTTGAGGAAGCGCGCGACCTGCTCGGGGGTCGGGTGCGCGTCGGCGGTCAGGCCGCCCGTTCGCAGCTTCGCGCCCGTGTCGAGCGACGCCATCGTGGCGATGAGCCCGCGCGGGTCGCCGTCGGCCGGGATCTCGAAGTAGGCGAAGATGTCGTCGGGGACATACTCGAGCGCGCGATCGATCTCGTGCGGCGTCGTCGCGCGCGACTCGATCGTGTCGATCGTGGCGCGGCCGTGGGCGCGGCTGAACTCGCGGTCCTCCATGCGGGAGTTGAATCGCTCGATCCGCTCGAGATCCGCCACGATCTGGCGGTCGGACGCCGGCGCGACCAGCACCGAGAGTGGCCAGGGTTCGTCGCCCTCGACATCCGCGGTCTTCGGCAGGAGCGGATCGGCCTCCGATACGAACTCCGGGAAACGCGTCACGGGGACGATGAGCCGCGACAGCATCCATCGCTCGGGTGCGCGGCGGTAGCGCGCGAAGTTCGCGACGGTGGGCGCCATGTCGAGCTTCGCGGGCGGGAAGAGCCCCGCGTAGTCGAGGACGGAATCGAGGAGGAGGCGGACGGCGTGCATGGAGGCCTTGGACTTTGGGCGGGCGGCGTGCACGGCCGTTCATGGCCGATGTGCCGTCGGAGGACGGAATACCACGCGCCCGCGGGGAGTCGATTATGCCCGATCCCGCGGCGCCGCGCGTTGCCGTCGCAGGGTAGATTGCGCGCTTCCCAAGGGAACAACGCCCAGCGGAACGGGCGGTGGACAGGACGGGTCGACTCAGGTTCGACCCGATGTATCGAGCTGGAGGCTCCCATGCAGGTTGCGCGAATCGCGCGTCAATTCGGTCGAATCGCCCTTTGTGCAGCGGCCATGGTCATCGCGACCTCGCCGATGGCTGTCGCGGCTGCACAGGACGGCGCCGCCAGCCCGCCGGCCGCCGAACCGGCGGCTCCCGCCAAGCTCGCGATCGCCGTTCCCACCGTTCAAGCGCTCCCCGCTGTCGTGGAGAAGGTTGCGGGCTTCGGGCAGCAGAACGAGCTCGCCCAGATCTCGCAGGGACTCGACGCAAAGCTCTCCGACGCCCTGCAGAACACCCGGAAGTTCGAGGTGCGCGCGCACGCGGACCTCGCCAAGATCCTCGGCGAGCAGCAGGCGCAGGACTCGGGCAACTACGACCTGAGCGACCCCGCGCGCGCGAAGCCGTTCAAGCTCGCGGGCATCCAGTACCTGGCGCTCGTCCAGATCGACGACTTCCAGGATCAGGTGCAGACCGCGACCTTCGAGGGCGTTGGGCAGAAGGCGACGCGCCGGCAGATCCGCCTCAGCGCGGTGTGCCGCATCTTCGATTCGACGAAGGGAACGCTGCTCGAGTCGACGCGCATCACGCTGAACGACTTCGACTTCAAGAACAACCCGCAGTATGTCGTCGATCAGAAGGGCGGCGACCTCACCGAAGCCGTCGTCAATGTCATCGCCGACAAGATGGCCAGCAAGGTCGCGCAGAAGATCACCGACACGATCTTCCCCGCGAAGGTGCTCGTGGTGCGCGACGGAGTCGCGACACTCAACCGCGGCGAGGGAACCGACATCGCCGTCGGGGAGGTCTGGGAGGCGTTCGCGCAGGGCGAGGCGCTCATCGACCCAGACACCGGCGAGAACCTCGGTTCCGAGGAGGTCGCGGTCGGCTTCGTGCGCGTGATCTCGGTTGCCCCGAAGTTCTCGCGCGCCGAGGTGTGCGGCATCGACCGCGGCATCGCCAAGGGCTGCATCCTGCGCAAGACGACGAAGTCGGGTTGCGATGGAGCCGACGCCCCGAAGATGTTCATGCCCCTGCTGCCGCAGGATTCTGGCGACGCAGCCCCGCCGCTGCGTGGCGCGGGACGCCAGCCGAACGATGGCCCCGCGGTTCCGGCGGTTCAGGCAGCGCCCGCCGCGCAGGCCGCGGGAAACGGCAACGCTGGTTCTGATTCGCCGCGCTACACGGCGGCGATCTTTGTTCGCAACCGCGAGAAGCGCATCGACGACGACCGCGTGATGACGCTCGAGGACTACCTCGTGGGCGAGCTCGACGGCGCCTGCTTCACCACGATGAGCCGCGAGGATGTCGTCAACGCCGTCGCGAAGTTCGCGAAGGATGGCGCGAACGCCGGCACGATGAAGATCGATCCCGAGAAGGATCTCGACAGGATTCTGTCCGACAACACCTCCGCGCTCAGCCTCGCCCAGTCGATGGGCGCCGACTATGTCCTGATCGCCTCGATCACCGCGCTCTCCGTCGATCGCCGACGCATGAACGATCCCGCGCGCGGCGTCGTGTCGGATGTCGAGAGCTACCGCCTCGACGCGACCTACCGCATCCTCGGCCGCGCCGAGGGGCGCGCCGTCGCTTCGGGCGTTGCAAGCGCGAACGACTCGGTGCGGCAGACCCCGGAGCTCGCCGTCGACCGCGATGTCGTCACCGACCTGATCCGGACGAGCGCCGGAAAGATGGCCGCCGCGATGAGGAAACGCTGCGAGAAGGCGACGCTCGCAGCGCCCGACGCCCTCGTGCGCCTGCCGCTCGAGATCTCCGCAGGCGCGAGCGACTTCGCGATCCCCGAGGTCGTGAAGGACGACCAGGGCCAGTGGATGGTCTCCGCGGGCCGCTATCGCCTTGAGCCGGCCGACTTCATGGTCGAGATCGACGGCGTGGTGGCTGGCTCGACGCCCGCGCAGATCCAGGCCGCGAAGGGGCTCCGAAAGCTGCGGATCTCCCGCCCCGACTACGAGCCGTACGCGGCGACGATCAATGTGCAGGCGGGGACAGGCGCGATCAAGGTGCCGATGAGGATGACCGATGCGGGTCTCAAGCGGATCGCCGAGATGACCGCGTTCTTCCAAGACCTCAAGCAAGGCCAGCAGCTCACCGAGGCGCAGGTGAAGGTGCTCGAGGGCTATGCGGAGTTCTTCCGCAACTCGAAGCACTCGGTCGAGCAGAAGACCGACATCAAGGTCGACACGAACCAGGCGCCCGTCTTCGAGAACAACAGCTTCTGGAACGGAGTTCCCTGGGCGTGGTGATGATCGCCTCGGGTCAGCGGTTCGGGAGCCTCGCCCGCGCGGTCGCCGTCGTTGCAGCGACTGCGCTCTTCGCCGCGTGCTCGCATCAGGACCGGATGAAGCCTGTCGTGACCGCCTTCGAAGGCGGGAGCTATGGCCTTGCCGCGCAGGAGATCGCGCCGCTCCTCGAGGATCGCCGCGACAGCGAGAAGGACCGCACGCTCTACGAACTCGAGGCGGGCGCGGTCTACGCGGCCGCGGGCGACATGGAGCGGTCGATGGCAGCGTTCACCGCTGCGGACGACCGCATGTGGGAGTACCTCGACGACGCGCCCGATGTGCGCATCTCCGAGCAGGCGGCAGCGATCCTCACCAACCAGACGCTCATCACCTACACCGGTCGGCCCTACGACCGGATCATGTGCACGACCTACCAGGCGCTGAACCACCTCGCGCAGGGCAATCTCGACGCGGCGGGCGTCTCGCTGCGCCGCGCCTACGAGTGGCAGCGCGACGCGGCGGAGAAGTACTCGGAGGAGATCGAGGCGCTCGAGCAGAAGGCAGACGAAGCCTCGAGCGGCGAGAGCTACGACTCGAAGGCGGCGCTCGAGGACGCGGGCGTCAAGGGCGGACTCGACTCCGCCTATGGCCCTTTGCGCGACATGCAGGGCTACGCCGAGTTCGCGGTGCCCTACTCGACCTACCTGCAGGCGCTCCAGTTCCAGCTGACGGGTCGGCCGGAGGCGCTCGCGCAGGCAACCGTCGCGTTCCGCCGTGCTGCAGGAATGCTCCCCGAGGCCGACCGCGCCTACGCCGAGGAGGACGCGCGCCTCGCTGAAGCGGCGTCGACCGGCGCCGCCATTCCGCCGACGGTCTATGTCATCGTCGAGACGGGCATGGGGCCGTGGCTCGAGGAGTTCCGCATCGACATTCCGCTCTTCATCCGCGGACTGCCGTATGTGGGTGCAGCGTTTCCCGTGCTGAAGTTCAAGGAAGGTTCTGCGAGCGGCTTCACGGCGCGGGCGGGCGGCGCCGGCTACCCGTCGAGCGTGCTGACCGACATGGATCTCGTCGTCGCGGGCGACTTCAACCGTCGTCTGCCTGCGATCATCACCATGACGATCGTCTCGAGCGCGACCAAGGCGATCGCGACCTACCTCGCGCAGCAGGCCGTGTACGAGC
>CAIXEV010000352.1 GCA_903918555.1 uncultured bacterium
CAGCGAGCTCGCCCGCGACGCGCAGTACCTCACCCGCCTCTGGCAGGTGATGGAGAAGCGCATGAACGCGGTCGGCGCGCCCTGCCAGCTCTACACCGAGGGCGACATCCTCCTGCGCACCATCCGCGACTCGATCGATGCGTCGGTCGACGGCATCGTGGTCGACAGCGAGGCCGCGTTCCACCGCGCGAAGGCCTTCCTCGAGGTCGTCGCGCCGAAGACGGCGACCAAGGTGCACTTCTACGACCGCCGCGTGCCGGTCTTCCATGCGTTCGATGTCGAGCGCCAGGTCGACACGATCCATGCGCGCGAGGTGCCGCTGCCGTCGGGTGGCGCGCTTGTCATCGACCAGGCCGAGGCGCTCGTCGCGATCGATGTGAACTCGGGCCGCTCGCGCAGCGCCCGCGACAGCGAGACGAACGCGTACCAGACCAACCAGGAGGCCGTCGACGAGATCGCGCGCCAGCTGCGCCTGCGCGACCTCGGCGGCGTCGTCATCTGCGACCTCATCGACATGCGCTCGGCGAAGCATCGCCGCGACATCGAGGACCGTCTCAAGAAGAACCTCTCGCGCGACCGCGCCAAGACGACCGTCTCGCAGATCAGCGAGTTCGGCATCGTCGAGCTCACGCGCCAGCGCATGCGCCCGAGCATCCGCAAGACGCACTACATGGATTGCCCGCACTGCGCGGGCCACGGCGAGATCCGCATGCCCGACTCGGTCGCGGCCGACGCGATGCGCCGCATCCAGCTCGTGCTCGACATGGAGAAGGTCGCGCGCCTCGAGATCGTGTGCTCGTCGAAGGTCGCAGCGGTGCTCCTCTCCGCGAAGCGCCGCGCGATGGTCGAGCTCGAGGATCTCTTTGGCAAGAGGATCGGCGTCCGAATCAGCGAGGCGATCGCCGTCGACCGCGTCGACATCTACGCCTACGACGAGCGCGACGCCGATGTCGAGCTTGATCGGCCGCACAAGCCGCAGATTCCCGCGCTTGCGAGCCTGCCGAACGAGATCGAGGACGAGGACGAGGGCGCGCAGCAGGTCCAACGCGGCGATGGGCGTGGCGATGGGCGCGGCGAGGGGCGCGGCGAGGGGCGTGGCGAGGGCGGCGGACGCCGCGGACGCCGTCGTCGCCGTCGCAAGCCGGCCGCGGCCGACGCGACCTCGATCATCCTCTCGGGCGGCTTCGACGATCTTCCCGAGGTCGACGAGGACGAGCCGAGTATCTCCGACACGCTCGCCGATTCGCGCGACGACGACGCGGAGGATGCGGGCGAGCACGAGACCGAGTCCGAGGGCGGCGAGACCACGCAGGGCGGGCGCCGCGAGGATGGCGAAGGCGGACGCAACGGGCGTCGTCGGCGCCGTCGGCGCGGACGCGGCCGCGATCGCGATGGCGCGGAGCAAGGTGGCGATTCCGACGGACAGCGACAGCCCGCGCGCGCTCCTGCGCCGAGGCCCGTCGCTCCCCCGCCGCCGCCGCGCGAGCCGAGCGAACCGATCCGCGTCCACGCACTGGCCAAGGAAATCGAGCTCACGAGCAAGGAAGTCCTCGCGAAGTGCGCCGAACTCGGCATCGAGGTCAAGGGACACCAGTCGCTTCTCGCCGGCGAGCAGGGCGACGAGATCCGCAAGGCCTACGGCAAGCCGCCGTTTGATGTGCCCGAGCCCACTCCCGAGCCTGAGCCTGAAGCGCAAGGTGACGGCGATGGTGGCAGCGAGGGTGGCGGCGAGGGTGCGCGCCGCAAGCGTCGTCGCCGTCGTCGTGGTCGCGGCGGACGCGATCGCGACGGAGAGGCCGGAGCGGACGGATCATCGGCGCCGCAAGGCGAGTCCGACGACGACGCGAACGACTCGGATGGATTCGAGGGCTCGGAACGCTCGGATGACTCCGCTGGTGGTGACGCTGGCGACAACGACGGCGACACGAGCGACGGCGACGGCGACGATTCGGGAGCCGAAGGCTCCGAGTCGGAGTCGGGCGATGGCGACTCGTCGCAGGAACCGCGCGAAGGCGGCGGTCGTCGTCGACGACGCCGGCGCCGTGGCGGTCGCGGTCGCAACCGCGAGCGCAGCGAGGGCGAGAGCCCCAGTGATAGCGGCGGCGAGAGCCGCAGGGATAGCGGCGGCGAGAGCCGCAGTGAAAGCGGCGTCGAGAGCCGCGGCGAGAGCGGCGTCGAAAGCCGCAGTGAAGGCGGCGGCGAGAATCGCGGGGGTAACCGCGGTGAGAATCGCGGGGGCAACCGTGGCGACAACCGCGGCGGAAACCGCGGCGACAACCGCGGCGGAAACCGTGGCGACAACCGCGGCGGAAACCGTGGCGACAACCGTGGCGGCAACCGCGGCGACAACCGTGGCGGCAACCGCGGTGACAACCGCGGCGGCAGCCGACGCAGCGAGTCGTCGTCGCAACCCGCTGCTCCTGCGCCAGCGCCGGCACCCGCTCCGGCCCCCGCTCCGGCGCCAAGGCCGCGGTCGCTCTACGGTGGCCGAGTCCGCAAGCTCTCTCCAGGCGAAATGCCGAAGGGCGGCGGCGACGAGTGATCGCTCGATGAGCGTGCCGGCAAGTCCTGATCGAGAAGCCCGCTGAACCGAACCATGCAACGCCGCCGCGTCTTCATCCTCGGTTCGACGGGCTCGATCGGAACGAGCGCGCTCGATGTCGTGCGAGACTTCGCGCGTCGCGCGGACGCCGCGCGTGGCGTCGAATTCGAGATCGTCGGTCTCGCCGCGGCGCGCAACGGCGCGTTGCTCGGCGCGCAGGCGCGCGAGTTCGGGGCACAGGCGATCGCGGTCGTCGACGACGGCGCAGCGCTCGATGTGCCGCCGGGCACGCGCGTCTTCCGCGGGCGCGACGCAGCGTGCGAGATGCTCGCGGCGTTCGCGCGTCGCGGGGACCTCGTCCTCGCGGCCATGGTCGGCGCCGCAGGCATTCGACCGACGCTCGTCGCGGTCGAGCAAGGCTGCGACATCGCGCTCGCCAACAAGGAGACGCTCGTCGCGGCCGGCGCGATCGTGATGCCCGCGATCGCGCGGGCGGGCGTCCGGCTCCTGCCGGTCGACAGCGAGCACAACGCGCTCTTCCAGTGCCTCAAGGCCTCGACCTCGATGGACGAGGTCCGGCGCGTGGTGCTGACGGCCTCGGGCGGGCCCTTCCGCGCCAAGACCCGCGAGGAGATGGCGGTCGCGACCGTCGACGACGCGCTCGCTCACCCCACCTGGCGCATGGGCCCGAAGGTCACGATCGACAG
>CAIXEV010000353.1 GCA_903918555.1 uncultured bacterium
CGCACGCTCGGGCCGCGCGAGAGAAAGTCATTGTTCGGATCGCGCGCGCGTTTCTCGTCGCTCGTCGCTGAGCGCTGGCGGAACGCGGCGCTCGTCACGAGACGCTTGAGGATCGCGCGCGTGTCCCACGCGTTTGGGCCCGTCGCGAAGTCGTGCGCGAGGAGATCGAGCACCTCGGGGTGCGTCGGCCACGAGCCCTGCACGCCGAAGTTCTCCGCGGTTTCGACGAGCCCGCGGCCGAACACCTGCGTCCACAGTCGATTCACCTCGACGCGCGCGGCGAGCGGATTGCGCGGGTCGAACAGCCAGTGCGCGAGATCGAGCCGGTTCGATTGCGCGCTGAACTCGCGCGGCAGCACCGCTGCGACCGCGCCGGGCGTAACCGGCTGCGTGCGGTCGGGCTGGTCGTAGCGCCCGCGTGTCAACACATAGGTCGGCGCTGCGTGCGGCGAATCGCGCATCGTCATGAACGCAGGCAGCGACTCGACATGCGCCGCGAGCGCGCGGTTCGCGGCGCACTGCGCCTCGCGCTCGGCGGCGGTTGCGCGCATCACGGCGTGCGCGAACGCCGCGTCCGCATCGGGCGCGACGCCCGCCGCAAGCGCAGCCTCCGCTGGCGAAAGCTCCGCGCGCCACACTGCGAGCTCGTCGATCGCGCCGCCGCGGAAACCAGCGTCGCGCGAGCGCGAGCCGACCTCCATCGTCGCGCCAGCGATCGGGCCCTCGAGCGCGTCGCGCAGCGTGTTCGTCTTCGCCTCGCGTCCGTTGACGAAGAGCCGCAGGCCCGTCGCCCACGAAAGTCCGTCGTAGGTCGCGACGATGTGCGTCCACTCGCCGACAGGCAGCGCATCGAGCATCTCGACGCTCGCCGCGCTGCCCGGCCAGAGATGGATCACGCTCCAGCGCAGGCGGCCATCGGCGATGAGAAGCTCGAGCCCCGAGCCGTCGGCTTCGTTCGTGTAGAAGCCAGAAGTATGCAGGACGGCCGCGCGCGCGTTCTTCTCGCCCGGCTTGATCCAGAACGCGACGCTGACCGGATCATGCCGCGTGAAGCCCGCGAGGCCCGCGAGCGACACGCCGCCGTCACCATCGAACGCGAGCGCGCGGCCGACCTTTCCGCCGCCGAGCGCAACCGCGCCGAGCTGCTCGGGCCGCGCGCGATCGGTCGTCGCGGGCTTCGCTGCATCAACCGCGTTCGGCGTCTTGCCGTCGGCGAGTTCGTCGAACGCGTAGCGCGCGGCGGGCGCGGGCAGCTCGCTCGGCGCGCGCGCGCCGCTCGCGTTCGCCATCGCGGCGACATCGGCGTTCATGCGCGCGTCGGTCGCGCGCATCACCGCGGTGAAGAGCTCGCGCCGGCGCTTGGCCTGCTCGTCGTTCTCCAGCCGCACGAACGGCGGCGGCGCGCTGAACGCATGCGCGTACGACTTCATCCCGTTCTCGTCGATCGAACCGAACATCGCGGCAAGCCCGTAGAACTCGCGCGTCGGGATCGTGTCGTACTTGTGGTCGTGGCAGCGCGCGCACTCGAGCGTGAGGCCGAGGAACGCCGTGCCGAAGGTCGACACGCGGTCGGCGATTCCCTCGTGACGGAACTCCTCCGCGATCGAGCCGCCTTCTTCCGTCATGCGGTGCAGGCGGTTGAACGCGCTCGCGATGTCGTTCGCCTGCCGTTCCGCGCGCGTTTCGGCCTTCACGAGGTCGCCCGCGATCAAGGCGGTCGCGAAGCGGTCGTACGGCATGTCCGACGCGAGCGCCTGCAAGAGCCAATCACGCCACGGATGGGTGAACGAATCGGCGTCGGACTGGTAGCCGAAGGTGTCTGCGAAACGCGCGAGATCGAGCCACACGCTCGCGCGATGCTCGGCCGCGCGCGGGCTTGCGAGCATCGCGTCGACGCGGCGTTCGTAGGCATCAGGCGCCGGATCCCTGGCGAAGGCGTCGACCTCCTCGGGCGTCGGCGGCAACCCCGTGAGCGCGAGCGCGGCGCGGCGCAACAGCGTCGCGCGGTCGGCCTCGGCCTCGGGCGCGAGGCCCGCCTGCTCGAGCCGCGCCAGCACGAACGCGTCGAGCGGGTCGCGCACCCACGCGGCATCGCGCACGGCAGGCAGGGCGGGGGAGCTCGGCGCCACGAACGCCCAGTGCGGCCGGTACTCCGCGCCTTCCTCGATCCAGCGCAGGAGCGTCGCGCGCTCCGCATCGGTCAGCGGCCGCTTGAGTTCGGGCGGCGGCATCACCTCGTCGGGGTCGCTCGACTTGATCCGTGTCGCCGCCTCGCTCGCGTCGAGGTCGCCCGGCACGATCGCGTGGCCGCCCCCGCGCAGCGCCGCGTACGCGCCTTCGGGCGTGTCGAGCCGCAAGCCCGCCTTGCGCGTGCCTGAATCCGGCCCGTGGCAGGCGAAGCAGCGGTCCGACAGGATCGGACGGACATCCTTGTTGAAGTCGAGCTTGGTGACCGGTGACGCTGCCGGCGCTGCTGACGGCGCTGCTGACGTCGGGGGCGGCGCGGCGGCCGCCGTTACTGCCAACGCGAGGAGTGGAATCGCGGGCACGAGCACGGTTCGGCCACTCTACCTTCGGCTACACTCGGAACCTATGGCTACGACGAAACTCGCGCGCCTCGCCCTTGAGGACGGGACGGTTTTCCACGGACGCGCCTTTGGCGGATCCCTCAGGGATCTCGAAGGCATGGGTGAAGTCGTGTTCAACACCGCGATGTGCGGCTACCAGGAGGCGCTCACGGATCTCTCCTACACGGGGCAGATCCTCACGATGACCGCCACCGAGGTCGGCAACTACGGCGTCGCGCCCGAAGACATCGAGAGCGCGACCCCGTGCGTCGCCGGCTTCGTCGTCCGCGAACTCTCGCAGATCGTCTCGAACTACCGCGCCACCCGCGGCCTCTCCGATTGGCTCGAGGAAGCCGGCGTGCCCGCGATCGAAGGCATCGACACCCGCGCGCTCGTCCGTCGCCTCCGCATCGGCGGCGCGATGCGCGGCGTGATTTCCACGGTTTCCGTCGCGCAGGCGAGCGATCTCGAGCTCGTGGCGCGCGCGAAGGCCATTCCGTCGATGGCGGGCGCGAACCTCGCCGCCAAGGTCTCGCCGCGCTGCGGCGGCCGCTACGAAGAATCGCTCGGCGAGTGGGCCCCCCGCGGCGGCCTCTTCGTCGACGCGAAGCCGTCGCCCGCCGATGCCCCGAACGGCCCGTTCAGGGTCGTCGCCATCGATTGCGGCGCCAAGCGCAACATCTACCGTCACCTCGTCGAGCGGAACTGCGAGGTCCACTTCCTCCCGCACACCGCCACCGCCGCCGAAATCCGCGCGCTCAAGCCGCACGGCCTCTTCATCTCGAACGGCCCCGGCGACCCGGCCGTCGTCCAGACCGTGATCGACACCCTCCGCGAGGTCGCCGGAGAGGTGCCGACCTTCGGCATCTGCCTCGGCCACCAGCTGCTCGCGCTCTCGCTCGGCGCCACCACCTGGAAGCTCAAGTTCGGCCACCGCGGCGCCAACCAGCCGGTGCGCAACCTCCTCACCGGCCGCGTCGAGATCACGAGCCAGAACCACGGCTTCTGCGTCGACGAGACGAGCCTCCGCGCCGCCGGCGGCGAGCCGACGCACATCCACCTGAACGACGGCACGCTCGCGGGCTTCCGCCACACCAAGAAGCCGATCTTCAGCGTGCAGTACCACCCCGAGGCGAGCCCCGGCCCGCACGACTCTGCGTACCTCTTCGATGTCTTCATCGAGATGATGAAGACGCGTAAGCCCATTGGTGCGCAGGAGATGGAACGCGCCCAGGCCGCATTGGCCGCGATCTGAATCGCCACCCGAGCCGTCTCGCCGCGCGTGACCGAACGGGCTCGCGGCGCTGTGCGCGTGTTCTCGGATGACAAGTTTTCCACGATCCCGCGCCCGAGACCCGGTGCGCGGTTTCACCGTTGAAATCAGCCGAAGTGCGCGGCGGTGTCGCAGCAAACGCTGCGTTTTCCTGCGGTTTCTTTGCGTTCTCGCCGCTTGCGACCCAGCGCGCGCGCTCCTCGACGAGCTCGGCGGCGGGATCGTGGGCAACTTCCCTCTTGATCTACGCCTTCACGCGCGAACTGTCCTTGCGAGAGTTCGGCGCGGGGGGTACCTTGCGCGACCCAGTGCCCTGACTTCGTTCAAAGGAAGTCAAGGGAGAGACGGTCCATGCGTAGATCAGCGACATGCACCCGTGCGAGCGGGCGCGCTTGATCGACGGATTCCGTGAGCGTTTCGAGTAGTCGCACCACCCGCCGCGGGTGGCTCAGGAGTACAGAATGCAGCGCAGCACGAAGAACGAGACGACCTTCATCACGACCCCGAGCGGCGCGCGCAACACGCGTACCGTGGCCGGCCTGGTGGCGGTTGCACTCGTCGGTACGACGCCCTGGATGGCGTCGTGGTCGAACATGACGCTTGCGCAGGATGCGCCCACGCCGCCCGCCTCCGAGCCGACCCCTGCTCCCGCGGCAACGCCGGAGCAGGACGCACAGGCTGAAGCCGCTGCGAAGGCCGAGGCCGAGGCGAAGGCCGCCGCGCAGGCCCAGGCCGAAGCTGAAGCGAAGGCGAAGGCCGACGCGGAGGCGAAGGCCAAGGCCGACGCCGAGGCTGCTGCCAACGCGCAGGCCGAGGCGAACGCCAAGGCTGCCGCCGAGCGCCAGAAGGAAGTCGACGCAAACCGCACCGCGGCTCGCGAGGCGATGTCGAACAGCGATTGGAAGAAGGCCATCGACCTCTGGTCGACCCTCCAGACCTCGGTCCCCGGCGACGAAGAGGCCGCGAAGGGCATCGCCCGCGCGCAGGCCATGCTCGACCAGGGCTCGCTGCTCACCGATGTCGGCTCCGACCTCTCGCTCCGCAGGCAGCGCTGCCAGGTCGAGGTGACCGCCGCGATCGTGAACTCCAGCCAGATGATGTCGGCTGGCGACTACGCGGGCGCGCAGCGCGAGGCTCTCCAGGCCAAGCTCCGCCTCGATCGCGACCAGAAGGTCTTCCCGGCCGCCGAGTACGGCGACCTCTCGAAGCAGATCGACACGCTCCTCGAGCAGATCAGCGTCGGCCAGACCAACGCTGCGCTCGCGAAGGCCGATGCCGCCCGCCGCGAGGCGACCGCTGCGTCTGCCGCGAAGCAGAAGTCCGAGCTCGAGGCCCGCACGAAGGCGATCAACGAGCGCCTCGTCCGCGTGCGTCAGCTCCAGCTCGAGATGAAGTACGACGAGGCGATCCAGGTTGTCGACGAGATCCTCTTCATGGATCCGAACAACCCGGCCGCCCAGGCGCTGCAGGCCGTGCTCAAGACGAGCCGCCTCTATGTCGCCTACAGCAACACCGAGAAGCGCCGCCAGGAGGCGTACGGCGAGATGTCGGCTGACATCCTCGACCGCAGCGTCCCGCCGATGCGCAACCTCGCCGGCCCCGGCCCGCGCTCGGTCAGCGGGCTCATGGAGTACCCCGAGGATTGGCCATCCCTCAGCGCCAACCGCATGCGCAACGGCGCCAGCGGCTGGCAGGAGAGCTCGGTCAACCGCCAGGCCATGGCTGCGATGCAGAAGGCCGTGTCGGTCAACTTCAACAACAACCAGCTCGACCAGGTGTTCAGCTACATGAACGAGGTCAGCGGCGTCGACTTCTACCCGGACTGGAAGGCCCTCGAGGCCGTCGGCATCCGTCCTGAGGACACCGTCTCCCTCCAGCTCGACAATGTTCCGGCTGAAGTGGCGCTGAAGCGCGTCATCGAGCAGCTCGGCGACGAAGGCGACCGCCCCGACTACTCGGTCGAGGACGGCGTCGTGGTCGTCAGCTCGGGCGAGATGCTTCGCAAGAAGACGCTCACCATTGTCTACGACATCCGCGACCTCCTCTTCGAGGTTCCGTACTTCGACAACGCTCCCGACTTCAACCTGAGCGCCGCGCTTTCGCAGGGCAACCAGCAGGGTGGCCAGGGTGGCGGCAGCGGTGGCGGCGGCGGTGGTGGTGGCTTCGGTGGCGGCGGCGGCGGCTTCGGCGGCGGTGGCGGCGGTAGCGGTGGTGGTTCCGGCGGCGGCGGTGGCATCATCGGCGACCCCGGCGAGGACCCCGAGCGCAAGACCCGTCAGGAACTGATCGATCAGATCACCGACATCATGCAGGAGCAGGTCGATCCTGAAGGTTGGAAGGACAACGGCGGCGACACCGGTGCGATCCAGGAGCTCAACGGCAACCTGATCATCACCAACACCGCGCGCAACCACCGTCAGATCGAGGGTCTCCTGACCCAGCTCCGCGCGATCCGCGCGCTCCAGATCAACTACGAGTGCCGCGTCATCGGCGTCACCAGCGACTGGTTCGAGCAGATCGGCGTCGATCTCGACCTGTACTTCAACACCAACAACCAGATGTGGAATCAGGCCCGCGCGGCCGATCCCAACTTCAACCTGAGCGACTTCTTCTTCGCCGATGGCCCCGCGAAGGGCTCGCTGAAGGACCCGGTCATCTTTGGCCCGCTCGGTTCGGGCGCCAATCCCGGCGTTCCCGGCAGCCCGAACACGGGCGCCTCGGGCGCAGCGGTCGGCATCCCGACGGCTGACGGCACCGACATCCAGTATGTCTACGGCCCGGTGGGCTCGCCCATCCGTCGCCAGCAGGGCTGGACTCCGACGACCTTCAACCAGGATTCGTCGGGCATCACCAACGCGCTCGGCTCGGGTGCCATCACCGGCATCGGCAAGACGATCCTCGACAACGGCACCGCCGCTGCGACGACCGGCTTCAGCTACATGGATGACATCCAGGTCGACCTCCTCATCAAGGCGACGCAGGCCGATCAGCGCAATGTCGTGCTCACCGCTCCGCGTCTCACCCTGATGAACGGCCAGCGCTCGTTCATCACGATCGCGAAGCAGATCTCGTTCATCTCGGGCCTCACGCCCGTCACCGGCGACGCCAGCGGCGCCTTCCAGCCGCAGGTCGGCGTCGTCCAGGACGGCTTCGTCCTCGATGTCGAAGGCGTCATCTCGGCAGACCGTCGCTATGTGACCATGACGGTCGCGTTCGACACCAGCACCGTGCTCGGCTTCGACACCGTCCCGATTCAGGGCGCGGTCGGTGGCACGGGCACCGGTGGTGGCCGTGGCAGCGAGTTCGCGGCGTCGATCCAGCTGCCCGAGATCCAGGGTCAGTCGATCCGCACCACCGTCAGCGTCCCCGACAAGGGCACGATCCTCATGGGCGGCCAGCGTCGCTTCAGCGAGGTCGAGATCGAGTCGGGCGTGCCGGTGCTCTCGAAGATCCCGATCGTCAACCGCTTCTTCACCAACCGCATCGATGGCGAGCAGGAGCTCACCGTCGTCATGCTGATGCGGCCTGAGATCGTGATCCAGAGCGAGAACGAGGACCTGCTCTTCCCGGGC
>CAIXEV010000354.1 GCA_903918555.1 uncultured bacterium
ATCGTGCACGGGCTCGGCTGGGGCCACTACGCCGACGCCGACATCGTGCTCGCGGGGCTCGACGGGCGCGAGGCGCGCCTCTCCGCGAACCGCGCGTGCATCCGCGTCGGCAAGCACTACTTCGACGGCGCGATCGAGGGAATCGCCGGCGTGGCGCGCGCGTTCGACGGCCGCAACGGCCCGTGCTACGAGTGCACGATGGGCGAGCGCGACTGGGAGCTGCTGCGTCATCGCCGGAGCTGCAACATGCTTTCGCGCGACGAGATGCGCTCGGGCCACACGCCGACGGTGACGACGATCTCGTCGGTGATCGCGGCGCTCGAGGTGCAGCAGGCGGTGAAGCACCTGCACGGGCTCGATGTGCAGGCGGGCACCGGCCTCTCGGTCAACGGCATCGGCTTCGACGCGTGGCAGGTGTCGTACACCGCGAACGAGGAGTGCTACGCGCACGAACCCGCGGAGTCGCTCGCGCGCCTGCCGTGGAGCGCCGCGCGCACGACCGCGGCCGAGGCGATCGCGCACGCGGCGAAGTCGCTCGGCGACGACGCGCACCTCGACGCGCATCTCGAGCTGCGCCACGACATCATGACGCGCCGTTCGTGCGCCGCATGCGGGCATGTCGACGAGCCGCTGCGTCCGCTCGCGCAGCTCGGGAAGGGCGCGGCGCTCTGCGCGAGGTGCGGCGAGCCCGCGCATTTCGAGACGACCAACCGCATCGAGCGCGCGTCGCCGCTCGCCGCGCGCACGCTCGCCGAGCTGGGCGTCCCCGCCTACGACGCGATCCGCGTGCGCGCGGGGCTCGCGGCCTTCGACGCGATTCTCGACCACGACCGACCGAACGACTGGATTGGCTGAAACGGAGGCCTTGCATGGCACGGAAGAACGGCAACTCGGGTTCGAACCAGAAGCACGGCCGCGCGGCGCCGCGCAGCGAGGCGCTGTCGCTCGTGATCGATCCGGACGCGCACCGCGCGCTCGACGCGCACTGCGGCGCGAATCCGCGCAACGAGGTGTGCGGCGTGCTCGTCGGCTTCACCGGCGAGGAGAACGGCCGCCGCTGGACGCGCATCGTCGCGATCATCGAGGGCAAGCACGCGCGCGAGGAGCAGATGAGCGTGACCTTCACGCACGAGACCTGGGACGCCGTGCACGAGGCGCTTTCGCGGCGCACCGACAAGGCGCGCGTGGTGGGCTGGTACCACACGCATCCCGACTTCGGCATCTTCTACTCGGCGCCCGATGTGTTCGTCCACCGCAACTTCTTCAACCTCGAGGGCCAGGTCGGGATCGTGGTCGACCCGGTTCGCGAGGAACGCGGCGTGTTCGCGAGCACGGCGCAGGGGCTCGTGACGCTCGCGCGCTACGAGGTCGCGCGCCAGAACGCGCGCGGGCACCTCGTCGACTGCCGCTACACCGACGAGCCGCTGCGCGACGACATGCCCGAGGCGCGCGCGGCCGCGTCGACGGGCGACGGCGCCTTCACGCGATCGAACCTCGACTCGATCGAGGCGCGGCTCACCGAGATGGACCAGCGCATGGGCAAGCTTGCGACGATGCTGATGGCCGTCGTGCCGGTGGTCGGGCTCTTGGCGCTTGGCGCCGGGCTCTTTCTCGGCCGCGGCCTGGGTTCGCCGCATCGGTTCGTGCTGCTCGATGCGCGGGGCCAGCAGATCGGAACCATTGCGTCGGTCGAGCTCGTCGAAGCGACCGCGCGCGCCGAGGAGGCGCGACTCAAGGAGGAGGCCGCGAAGGCGAAGGCGAAGCAGCGCGCCGAGGAGAAGGCCGAGGAGAAGGCCGAGGAGAAGGCCGCGAAGGA
>CAIXEV010000355.1 GCA_903918555.1 uncultured bacterium
CCTCGAGCACCGCCAGCGACGAGTCGGGTACACCGAGCGGCTTGAACAGACGCGCGAGCTGCGTCGCGGTCCAGACCGGCGGCTCGGACGCCAGCACCGCCGCGCTCCCGACGAAGATCGAGGTTTCGTTCGCTTCGACCGGCTCGGCTGCCTGCTCGAGCGCGGCGAGGCTCGGCGCGAGCGTCTCGGCTTGCTCGGGGGCGCGGCCATCGGCGCCGTCGACCACTCTGGTCGTCCGGCTGAAAACAAGCCGGCTCTTCTCCGTGCCGATCACCTCGGCGACCGCGCGATAGGCACGCTGGTCGATCGCGCCCCGCGCCTCGACGGCCTTCTGGACCGCCTGGAGCGACTCGTTCGCCGAACCATCCGCGTTCATTCCGCCCATCATCATCGCGGTGGTGTCGAGACCGTTCGCGAGCTCCGCGAGCTGCTCCGCGTTGTCGGCGCGCTCGCGGCGCCATGCGAGCTCGATCGGCCCGAAACGCTCGCGCATCTCGGCGGTCACATCGGCGTCGCGGCGAAGCCGCGCAAGAAGCGTCGCGAGGTCGCCTGCGCCCGGATCGACGCCATCGCCGCCGAAACCACCGGCGAACATGCCCATGGCGCCCGTCGCGCGTCGCGCGAGGTCGCCGCGCAGCTTGTGGTACGCGAGTTCGGGAAGCACCGCCGCGAACTGCCGCACCGCGGCGCGGTTTGCGTCGGCGTTGAGGCCGGCGACGCGGTTCGCCTCCGTCCCGAGCTCCTTCATCCGCTGCATCATGCGCTGCATGCGCTCCATCTGCGCCTTCATGGCGGCGGCCCGCGCGGCCGCGTCGCCCGCGTCGAGCGGCTCGCTTGCGGATTCCTGGACCTCGCTCATGATCGCGTACATCGAGTCGAAGGCCTTGCGGATCTCCTGGCTGTAGTTGCGGCTCTGCGCGAGCACGCGCTGTTCCTGCGTGCGGAGAATCGCGTCGAACTGCACGCGCGCGGCCTCGGGAACCTGCCGCGCGTACTCCTCGCGCGCGAGCATGTCGGCGAGGTCGACGAATGTCCCGCCGCCGCCGAACATCATCGGGCCCATGCGCGTGAAGCCCGAGAGGTAGCGCTGGCGCTCGCGCGCCTCGCGGATCCGCTGCAGGCCGGGGCGACGCTCCTCGGCGATCAGGTCGGCGGCGCTGTCGAAGAACGCGCCGTCGGCTTCGGAGATCTTCGCCTGCAGGCGGTCGAGGTCCCGCAGGAACTTCTCGAACTCCTGCTGCGAGGGCATCCCGCCGCCCATGCTTCGGCCGACGGCCTGGATCTCGGGATCGAGCTCTGCGCGGAACTTGGTCAGATACGCCTCGTGCAGGCGGTCGATCGCAGAGGCCTCGTCGGCCGTCGGCGAGACATAGACGCGCAGCAGCCGTTCGAGCCGCTTGGTGGTGAGCGGCGAGGCGACCGCCTGCGACGCCTGCGCGTGCGCGGCCGGCGCGGGTGCGAGCGCCAGCGCGGCGACGAACGCGACAAGCATGAGGGCGAGCGGACGCAAGGCGAGGCGGATCGGCTTCGGCATGATGGTGACCTTCTACGCGACTCGGGCGGCTGTTCCGACACGGGGAGCGTAACTTGGGAGACATCGGTCCCGAATTGCCGAATTCCAAAGGCTCACAAGAAAATGACCGCCCATCGCGGGCGGTCATCGGATTCAGGCGATGGCGGGCGCCTCACTGCGCCGAGCCGAGCCCGGCTGCGCGGCGCCAGGTCGACAGCTGCCCGAGGTGCATCATGTGGTGGCCGCCGCAGAGGAAGTTCACGGCGCTCCCGACGGTCGGGAACATTTCCTTGAAGCGTCCCTCGGCGGGATTCTCGCGGGTGAAGACGGCGTCGTCGACGGTCGGGAGCGCGGCGAGCACCGCGCGCCAGCCGTTGAAGAAGGTCTCGCAGATCACATCCTTCGAGGGGTAGCGGCCGTCCTGCGCGACGCAGGGGGCGCCGTTCTTGAAGTGCTCGTCGCCGAACGGCATCGAGATCTTGAGGTCGGCGCGGCCGAGCATCTCGAGGACGCGGTTCGAGTAGATCGCGAGGTGACCCATGCAGAACGCAGGGTGGTTCATGTCCTTGGTCGGCATCTCGCAGAAGCGATCGGCGGGGATCGACTTCACGAGATCCTCGGCGTAGCGGAGCGTGAGGGCGAGGCTCGGAGCGATGAGGGCGCCGGTTCCGGCGGTGGTGGCGGTGGTGGTCATGGCGCGAGTGTAGCCGACACGCACGCCGCGCCTCGCTCAGAGCCGCGAAGCGAGCCACATCGCAACGGGTGCCGCGCCAGGGCGGCCTAGAGACCGTGTTCCTCGAGCAGTTTGCGCAGACCTTCGACGCCGCCGGCGGCCTGGTTGCGGTCGGCGCGCTCGCGGCGCTCGCGGCGCGAACGGCTCTTGCGGCGGCGCGGCTCGGGCGATTCCTTGCGCACCTTCTCGTCGATCTCCGCGAAATCGACGGTGCCGTCGGCGCCCGCCTTGCGAATCACCGGATCGAACTGGTCGACCGTCCAGGCGACGAGCGTCAGCATGCGGGAGATCTGCGCGCTGGTGACGGCGCCGTCCTCGAGCGGCAGGTCGCACACGACGCGCACCTCGCCGTCGGACTCGTCGAGCACATAGCTCGTCACGCGCACGCGCCAGTTCGCCGCGAGCATCGCCTCGCACATCGCGCCTCGGTTGGTGAACGCGTTCACCGCGTACACCTCGGGCACGCAGATGCGCAGCATGCGTCCCTCCTCCTGCAGCATCACATGGAGGAGCATGCTCCGCTCGCCATCATGCGGATCGACATAGTTCTGCGTCGGCACCGCGACGACGATCTCGTTGTGGTCGCGCGAGGCGCGGAAATCCACGCCGATCTCGGCGATCCGTCCCACAAGCTCGGCGAAAGTCATGGACATGCTCGCACCTCCGGTCGGGGCGGGCGCCGACGGACGCGATCGCGCACGCGCACGCGCCGGGAACCCTCCGTAACCAGAGTGTAGCTTGATCCCGCGGTTCGCCAACCGCAATGGAAGAACTCCTGCAACTCGGACGAAATCAAGGTGGACGCGCGCGGGGGGGATTCCCCTTCGCCCGCATCGAGGCGCCGCGTCATACCCCGAGGTAGCGCGCGACGATCGACCGCGCGCGCTCGGGATCGGTCGTTCCCGACACGATCGCGAGCGTCCCGGCGGCGCTCGACAGCAGCGCGAGCTCGATCGGGGCGCGCGCCTCGCCATGCGCAGGTTCTGCCTTGATCTCGGCGGTCACGACATCGGTCGCCCCGTGGCGCTCGTGCCGCGCGACGCCGGTCGCCGACAGCTTCGCGACCGCCTGCGCGAGCCCGTGCGCATCGAGCGGCGCGCCGAGCGCGACCTCGACCGCGCCGCGCCCGCAGAGGACGCGCCAGCGCTGCAACGGCGCGCCGCCGTCGGCAAGAAGGTCGAATCGCCGCTCCGCGCAGCACGCGCAGCCGTCGTCGCGCGCACCTGCAAGCGACGCCGAGGCGAACTCCATCGAGCCGAGATCGAATCGGACAAGCGACGCGGGCACATGCGCGGCACCCTCCGCGATGAGCCGCACGGCGAGCGCCGCCTCGATCGAGGCCGTGACCGACGCGGCGGCCGCGAGGATTCCCGCCGTCTCGCAGGTCTCGACCTCGCCTGGCGCGGGCGCGTCGGGCGAGAGGCAGCGCAGGCACGGCGTGGCGCGCGCGCGGTCCCACTTCACCAGGCCGCTGCCGCCCGCGCCGGTGACCGGAAGCAGCGCCGCCGCCATGCCGCGCAGCGCCACCGCTCCGCCGTAGACGAGCGGGATCCCGCGCTCGACCGCGCAGTCGTTGAGCAGATAGCGCGACTCGAAGTTGTCGAGGCAGTCGACGATGAGATCGACCTCCGCCGCGTAGCGCCGCGCGTTGCCGCCGTGGAGGTCGTCGACGAACGCACGCACCACCGTGCCCGCGTGGATCTGCGCGAGGCGCGCCTTCGCAGCCTCAGCCTTCGGCACCCCGCGGCGCGCGTCGCTCTCGGTGAAGAGCGTCTGGCGCTGCAGGTTCGACCACTCGACCACATCGCGGTCGACGACGACGAGCGTGCCGACGCCCGCGCGCGCGAGCTGCTCGCACGCCACCGTGCCAAGCGCACCGCAGCCGACGACAAGCACCCGCGCCTGCCCAAGCCGCGACTGCCCCTCGGCGCCGAAGCGCGGAAGCTGCATCTGACGGATGAACCGGTCGCCCGAGGAATCCACGGCGCGAAGCGTAGTCGAGGTCGCGCCGCCCAGCCGCACGAAAGCGGCCCGTTCCCCGCTCGCTCAGAGCGGCTTGATGCCGAACGGCGCGTCGCGGATCTTGGGCGGCCGAGGGCGCGGGCGTGCGGAAAGCCCGGTCCAGCCGACGGCGCTCCGCTGCAGGCCGCACGCACGGCGCCACGCATCGATCGACTCCTGCGAGACGGTCGCGGTGCTGCGCCCAGCCCGCAGACGCCCCTCGCCCGAAACCGCGAGCGAGTCGATGCGCGCGATCCGGATCGGCTCGAGCGCGACGAGCGTCTCCGCGAGCGCGTAGCACGACTGTCCATCGGCGATCGCCTTGCGCACCGAGCGTGCGATCTCGTCGCCGCCGCGCGACGAGCGCGCGCCCTCCGCCGAATCGCCTGCGCTCCAGCCGCTGCGTGCAGCCTGCGTGCGCCGCGCGATCGCCACGAGCGCGCGCCCTTCCTCACCGTCGGCGAGCAGCGCCACGCGCGCAAGGAACGCATCGTGCCGCGCCTTCCACTGCTCGGCCGCCGCACGGGCGGCGTCGAACTCCGCGACGATGCGGTCCGCCTCGAGCCGCGCGCTGCGCGAGAGCCGGCCGGCGCGCTCGAGCCGCTGCACGCGCCGCGCAAGCGCTGGGTCTGCCGCCGGATTCGTCGGCGGGAACGGCGCATGCAGATCGGAAAGCACACGTCTGAACTCCAGTCACAGCGA
>CAIXEV010000356.1 GCA_903918555.1 uncultured bacterium
GATGTTCAGCGCGTTCGACTATCCCGACTCGAGCATGCCGGTCGACTGCCGCTCCCGCACGGTGGTCGCGCCGCAGGCGCTCTTCTTCATGAACGCGCCGTTCGTCGAGGACGCGGCGCAGCGGCTCGCGTCGGATCTCGCGCGGTCGTTCCCCGACAGCGACGCGCGCATCGTCGAGGCGTTCCGCAAGGCGCTCGCGCGCGAGCCCGACGCGCGCGAACGCGAGCGCTCGCGCGATTTCCTCGCGGACCTCGAGCGCGCGGGCGTCGCCTCCGACGCGGCGCTCACGCGGCTCTGCCACGCGCTTCTCTCGACCAACGAGTTCGTGATGATGGAGTGAACGACCCCATGCTCTGCAACCACCGCAACAACCCGATGTCGCGACGCGAGGCCCTCGCCGGCCTCTGCGCGGGCTTCGGCTCGATCGCGCTCGCCGGCCTCCTCGCGAGCGAGGCGCGCGCCGGCGGCGGCGTCCTTCAGGCGACGCACTTCCGCCCGCGCGCCAAGCGCGTGATCTTCCTCTTCATGCACGGCGGCCCCTCGCAGGTCGACACCTTCGACTACAAGCCGCTGCTCGCGCGCGACAACGGCAAGCCGCTCCCGTTCGCGAAGCCGCGCGTCCAGTTCGCCGAGACGGGAAACCTGCTCGCGAGCCCGTGGAAGTTCCGCCAGTACGGCCAGTCGGGCGCGTGGGTGAGCGACCTCTTCCCGAATGTCGCGGGCGTGGCCGACGACCTCTGCTTCATCAAGAGCCTGAACGGCTCGAACCCCGCGCACGGCGGGGCGCTTCTCAAGATCCACACCGGCACCGACACCTTCATCCGCCCGTCGATGGGCTCGTGGATCTCGTACGGCCTCGGCACCGAGAACGACAACCTCCCTGCGTTCATCACGATCTGCCCGACGCTCGGGCACGGCGGCGTGAACAACTTCTCGAGCTCGTTCCTGCCGGCGTGGACGCACGGCACGCCGATCGGTCACGCGGGAATCCCCGCCTCGAAGGCGCAGTTCGAGCACATGCTCGCCGGCCTCCCCGCCGACATCCAGCGCAAGGAGCTTGATTTCCTGCAGGACCTCAACCTGCGCCACATGGAGCGCGCGGGCGCGGACAACGAGCTCGAGGGACGCATCGCGAGCTTCGAGCTCGCCTACCGCATGCAGGCGACCGCGCCCGCGGTGATGGACCTCGCGGGCGAGAGCGACGCGACGAAGAAGCTCTACGGGATCGACGAGCCGAAGACCGACAACTTCGGCCGCCAGTGCCTGCTCGCGCGGCGATTCGCGCAGGCGGGCGTGCGCTTCATCCAGTGCACGCACAGCTACAAGTGGGACCAGCACGGCGACCTCCGCAGCGGCCACTCGACGAACGCCGCGGAGGTCGACAAGCCGATCGCGGGCCTGATCCGCGACCTCAAGAGCCACGGCATGCTCGAGGACACGCTCGTCCTCTGGGGCGGCGAGTTCGGCCGCACGCCGACCGCGCAGGGCGGCGACGGACGCGACCACAATCCGCACGGTTTCACGATGTTCATGGCCGGCGGCGGCGTGAAGGCCGGCTTCAGCTACGGCGAGACCGACGACTACGGCTACTACGCGGCGGTCGACAAGGTCGATGTGCACGACCTCCACGCGACGATCCTCGCGCTGATGGGGATCGACCACGAGCTGCTCACCTACCGCTACGGCGGCCGCGACCACCGGCTCACCGATGTGCACGGCAAGATCGTGAAGAAGATCTTCGCGTGAATCCGCGCGTGCGCGCCGCGCGTGCATCTGCGCACCGACGCTGCGCTCACACATGGCGCGGCGACGGCACCAGCGCGTTGGCGACGAGCAGCCCCGCCGCGATCGCCGCCGCGGCGGTGAGCGCGCTGACGGCCGTGCCGATGCCGCCGACGGTGTCGCTGGCGAGAAGGCCTTGAACGCCGCGGAAACCGATGCTTCCCGGAAGCAGCA
>CAIXEV010000357.1 GCA_903918555.1 uncultured bacterium
GAGAACGAAGTCGGCGCGCGCATCGAGCGCGTCAAGCAAGCGGAAGCGCGCGTCGAGCACGCAGCCGCTGCCGCCGAAGAGCGCGCCGCCCGCGTCGCCGAGCAGTCGATCGCGCAGCTCGAGAACGAACTCAACTGGCGTCTCGAGCGCGTCAAGGAAGTCGAGGCGCGCATCGAGCACGCGGCCAACATGGCGCTTGCGGCGGTCGACACCGAGCTCGGTGGTCGCCTTGCGCACATCGACTCGGTCGTCCGCCGCGCCGACGAGGTCGCGGCGCGGGCCGACGATGCGCTCGCGCGCATGGCCGAGGCCGGCGCCATGATCGAGCGCTCCGAGCGCGCCACCGCGGCGCTCGCAGGGCTTTCGGGCGAGAGCCTCCGGCTCATCGAAACGCTCGCGACTCGAGTCAGCGACGCAACGGCGCTGCGCGAGGTGCTCGGCAAGATCATCCACGAGCTCGCAGCGGCCCGCGAGGTCGTGCACGGCGACATGCGCCGCATGCGCGACGACCTGGGCTGGCTTGTCGAGAAGAGCGAACGCCTCACGGGCGACCTGATCGAGCGCGCCGACCACGCGGCCACGACCAGCGACTCGATTCGCGCCATCACCGACGCGGCACAGCCTGTGCTGGCGGATCTCCGCGTGTGGGGCCCGATCCTCGAGGATCCTTCCCGCGAAGGGGTTCGTCCGATCACGACGGCGATCGCAAGCGGCGTGCGCGAGGAACTCACCTCCGACATGCACGGCTTCGCGTCGGCGCTTCGGCAACTCGCTGCAAGCGCCGATGGCGCCTTCAAGTCGGTCACCATCGAGACGGGCATGTTCCGCGATGGACGGCCAGGCGACGCGACTGCGCGAAGCGCGGTGCCATCGCGCGATCTCGCGCGCATGTTCGAGCGCGAGCTCGCGCAGCTTGGCCCGGTCTCGACCTTCTCCAGCGACCCGGCCGGCGTCCTCTCGATCCCCACGCCCGCAGGCGGCGTGTCGGCGACACCGCCGACGCTCGCGGCGAATCGCCCGCTCGATCTAGAGGCTTGAGACCGAGGCTTAAGATCGAGCCCTTAAAATCGATGACTTAAGAGCGAAGGCTTCAAATCAAGGGCTTCAAATCAAGGGCTTCAAATCAAGGGCTTCAATTCAAGGCCTTCAAATCAAGGGCTTAGGAACGAGGATAAAGCCTCATCTGCCTAGCGGCGACGACCGCCCGGCCGACGAGCGGATCTCGCACGCCTGCAACGGTCGCTCCAACCGCGCGAGCTGCGTGGGCGCGTCTCGAAACATCGCTGCGCCCGCGCCCCTCGCACCTGCGGCTTGCCGAGCCATAAGGCTTTCCCGAGCCTTTTGACGGTTCCACAAACGCTCGGCAACTTTGGCGCAAGCCCCCTCCATCTTGCGTCGATGGCGACTGCATGAAGCCGTACACGCTCCCCTCGAACACGCCGTCGCCAACCCTCTCCCAGTATGTGGTGATCGAGCGTTACCGCGTCGGGCTCTACGCCAAGGTGGTCTGCCCGTCGATCGGCCAGCGCGAGGCTCCGATCATCACCGGCGAGATCATCGAGGCGATCGATCAGGCGAAGGACCTCAAGGGCAACTTCATCCTTGACCTGACCGGCGTGAACCAGATCACGAGCATGGGTCTCGGCATGTGCATCGATGTCCGCAACCGTGTTGCGAGCGCGAAGATGAAGCCACATCTCTTCGGCACCAACCGCACCGTGCTCGACCTCCTTCGCCTCATGAAGGTGGACAAGCTCTACACGGTCGTCCACGGCAACGACTCGCTCAGCAAGCTCCTGGGCTGATCGGCCGCGGAATCCCCGGCCGCAAGGCCGAGAAATCCCACCAAAATCCGAGTTTCCGCGCCGCGCGCGTGGCGCTACCATGTTCGTTCTATGGGACTCGAAGCAGCACTCCCCACCGACAGCGTCGTCACCACGCAACTGAACCGCGTCATCAACTGGGCGCGTCGATCGAGCGTGTGGCCGCTCCCCTTCGCGACCGCCTGCTGCGGCATCGAACTGATGGCGACCGCGTGCTCGCGCTTCGACCTCGCGCGCTTCGGCGCCGAAGTCATGCGCTTCTCGCCGCGCCAGGCCGACCTCCTGATCGTCGCCGGCCGCGTGAGCGTGAAGACGCTCCCCGTGCTGCAGCGCATCTACATGCAGATGGCCGAGCCGAAGTGGGTCATCTCGATGGGCGCGTGTGCCTCGACCGGCGGCGTGTTCGACACCTACGCGGTCGTCCAAGGCGTCGACCAGTACATCCCCGTCGATGTGTATGTGCCCGGCTGCCCGCCGCGGCCCGAGATGCTCATCGAAGGCATCATGGCGATCCAGCGGATCATCGACGAGGACAACATCCCTCGCGATCCGACCGGCAAGCGCCTCCCGCTCAACATCGCGCTGACGCCGAACTACGAGGTTCGCCCGCAGCCGGTGCCGCTCGGAATGCCCGTCGGCGGCGCCTCGAACCGCATCATCGTGCCCTGAGCGCGCGATACGATTCCCGACATGAGAACGATCGTCTTCGTCGCGTGCGCGCTGGCGTTGTCGCTTGCCCCCGCCGCAAACCACGCCATCGCTTCGCAGGATCAGGCGAAGCCGGCCGCCGCCGCGCAGCCCGCCCCGCGTGAGATCGCGCAGGGCGAGACCGTCATCAAGCAGGCCGACGGATCCGCCGACGCGACCTACCGCTACCGCCTCGTCGAGCCGAGCGCCGAGGCGATCGCGAAGGCGGAGGGCAAGCTGCCGCTCATCGTGTTCCTGCACGGTTCAGGCGAACGCGGCAGCGACAACACCGCGCAACTCAAGCACTTCGCCGGCTGGTCCGCGACCGAGGAGTTCCAGTCGAAGGCGCCGTGCTTCGTGCTCGCCGTCCAGTGCCCTGCGGACGAATCGTGGACGCCATACGACCTCAAGGCGTTCAAGGAACGCGGCGAGTTCCCGAAGATGCAGCCCGAGCCCACGCGCGCGATGCGCGCCGTGATGCAGGCGATGGACGAGGTGATCGCGACCAAGCCCATCGATCACTCGCGCATCTACCTCACCGGCCTCTCGATGGGCGGGTTCGGTGCGTTCGAACTTGCGGTGCGACGGCCTGATTTCTTCGCAGCGGTCGCACCGATCTGCGGTGGCGGCGACCTGTCGACCGCGCCGATCCTCGCGCGCACGCCGAACTTCATCGTGAGCTCCAACTACGACCCCGTCGTTCCGAACGAACTTTCGCAGAAGATGGCCTTTGAGATCAGCAACGCCATGCAGCGCGCCTGGCAGGCCGCGCGCGCGCGTGCGGCGTCGGCAAATCCTCCGAAGCCCGCACCTCCTCGCGTCGGCAATCCGGCCTATCGCGAGTACGACGGCGCAGGCCACGAGAGCTGGACCCCCGCCTATCGGTTCGGCCCGGATGGCATCCTCGATTGGATGTTCGGAAAGCGGCGGGCGGTTCCCGCACAGGACGCGGGTCTGCCGCAGACCAAGTCGCTCAGGGACACGGCGCCTCCGCCCGCGCCGGCGCCGCCGAAGACCCCCTGAGCGAAGACCCCCTGAGCGAAGACGCCTGAGCCAAGACCCCCCGAGCACCGTCAGGTTCAGCGCAGCTTCGCCACCCACTCGCGGACGCGGGCGACGCCCTTCATGATGTTCTCGTCGCTGCACGCGAACGAGAAGCGGATGTGGCCGCGCGCGCAGGCGCCGAAGTCCTCGCCGGGCACGACCGCGACATCGGCTTCGGCGAGCAGCGCGTCGGCAAACGACTGCGCGCCGTCGATGCGCGTGCCCGCGGGCGAGGTCTTTCCGAAGTGCGCTGAAACATCGGGGAACGCGTAGAACGCGGCGTTCGGCATCGGGGTGCGGAAGCCGGGAATCCTCGCGAGTTCGTCGTGGATCAACTTCGCGCGCGACGCGAACTTGACGCGCATCGCCTCGACGCCGGCGGCGCTGTTCGTCAGCGCCTCGACGATCGCGGGGTAGAAGAAGCTCGGGATCGAGTTCGTCATCTGCCCCTGCAGCTTGATGAGCTCGGCCGCCATCGGCTTCGGCGCCGCCATGTAGCCGATGCGCCAGCCCGTCATCGCGTAGCTCTTGCTCATGCCGTTGATGGTGATCGTGCGCGACGCGAGCGCCGGGTGCGCGCCGGGCGACGCATGCACGAGGCCGGGCGCGATCTCGGGGTAGATCAGCTTCTCGTAGATCTCGTCGGAGATCACGGCAATCTTCTCGTGCTTCGCAAGCTCGTCGCAGAGCGCGCGCACCTCGTCGGCCGGATACGCGATGCCGCACGGGTTCGACGGCGAGTTCCACACGATGCCGACCGTGCGCGGCGTGACCGCCGCGGCGAGCTGGGCGGGCGTGACGCGGAAGCCATGCTCGACGAGGCCGGGGACCTCGACGCACCGCGCGCCCGCGAGCTCGATGAGCGCCTTGTACGACACCCACGCGGGCGTCGGCAGCAGCACCTCGTCGCCGCGGCCCGGCTCGACGATCGCCTGCAGC
>CAIXEV010000358.1 GCA_903918555.1 uncultured bacterium
AGGTCGACCGGCAGCTCAAGCTCGTCGGCATCGAGACCCCGCGCATCGAAGGCATTCGCGTCACCTCGCGCGAGGCGATCGACCAGGTCGTCGGCGTGCTCGCGGGCAGCGCGCATGTGCGCCTTCTCGGCATCCTCGGCGCACGCGGCGCGCGCGTCGTCGGCCTCACGCTTTCGGACGGCGGCCTCTGCCGCTGCCGCCACACGACCCGATACGCGTTCGACGCTGGCGAAGTCGGAGAGATCACCGGCGGCGACGGCACCGTCGTGCACACGCTGCTCGCCGCGGGCCTCATGCCCGTCGTCAACTCCATCGGCCTCTCCGCCGACGGCGACCCGCTCAATGTGAACGCCGACGAGGCCGCATGCGCGATCGCGCGCATCGTGGGCGCGTCGGGCATCGTGCTCCTCACCGATGTCCCGGGCGTGCTCGACGCGTCGAAGCGCCTGATTCCCGAGCTCGACGCAGAGCGCATCGACGCGCTCGTCGCCGACGGCACGATCTCAGGCGGCATGATCCCGAAGGTCAAGGGCGCGCTCGAGGCCGCGGCCAGCGCGGGCTGCCCCGCGACGATCGCCTCGTGGCGCGACCCAGCCGCGATCGCCACGGGCGCGACCGGCACCCGCATCCTCGCGCCTGTCGCCCAGCCCGCGCACTCCTGAACGAAACACCGAACCAGCACGATGGCACGCACGACCGACTTTTCCCCGCTCGAGGGCCTGAAGGGCCGCTCGATCCTCCGACTCACCGACCTCTCGGCGGCCGAGATCCGCGGCGTCGTCACGCTCGCGCGCGCGCTCAAGGCCGACTACGCCGCGTTTCGGGGCGTGCTCGCCCAACGCGCGCTCGCGATGCTCTTCGAGAAGCCGTCGCTGCGCACGCGCGTCTCCTTCGAGATCGGTTTCCAGAAGCTCGGCGGCTGCGTGTCGTTCCTCGACCACCGCAACGAGCGGATCGGCGCGCGAGAGACCATCGCCGACTACGGCCGCAACCTCGAGCGCTGGGCCGATGGAATCGTGGCGCGCGTCTTCAGCCACGAGACGCTGACCAGCCTGCGCGCCGCGTGCAGCGCGCCGATCGTGAACGCGCTCAGCGAGATCGCGCACCCCTGCCAGGCGCTCGCCGACGCACAGACGCTCGTCGAGCACGGCGTCGCGCTCGAGTCGTGCCACCTCGCGTGGCTCGGCGACGGCAACAATGTCTGCCTCTCGCTCATGGAGCTCACCGCGCTGATGGGCGGCCGCATGACGGTCGTGACGCCCGCGTCGCACCGCCCCTGCACGACGCTCACGGCCGAGATCCAGGCGATCGCCGCGAAGACCGGCGCGCGCATCACGCTCACCGACGACCCAGCCGCGGTCGCGGGCGCCGACGCCGTCTACACCGACGCGTGGATCTCGATGGGCCAGCAGGAGTGCCCCGAGAAGGTCGCGTCGCTGCGCAATCTCTCCGTCACGCCCGAGCTGATGCAGATCGCCGGCCCGCGCGCGAAGTTCATGCACTGCCGTCCCGCGCACCGCGGCGAGGAGGTCGTCGACCCGGTGATCGACGGCCCGCAGTCGGTCGTCTTCGACCAGGCGGAGAACCGCATGCATGCGCAGAACGCGCTGCTGCTCGCGCTCCTCGGCGCGCTGCCCGCCTCGGCCAACCCGCGAACCCTCGCGATGCAGGCGTGAAATCACGCGCCCTGCCAAGCGAACATCACTACCATTTCCGCCTTTCCGCACAGAGACAGATCTCGAGAAAGAACCCAGACCGATGTCCCAGATGAAGAAGCCCACCCGCGTGTGCGTCGCCTACTCAGGCGGCCTCGACACCTCCTGCATCATCCCGTGGCTCGTCGAGACCTACGGCTGCGAGGTCATCGCGTGCGTCGCCGATGTCGGCCAGGGCGCGCGCGAGCTCGAGGGCATCGAGGAGAAGGCGATCCGCACGGGCGCGAAGGA
>CAIXEV010000359.1 GCA_903918555.1 uncultured bacterium
CAACCACGCTGCGCTCCAGAAGGATGTCGACTACTACATGACCCTCCCGCAGAACGATGTCTACTGGCCGGGGCCCGACTACGAGTGGCTTCGCCGTCACATGGTTCCGGGGATGTTCCAGTGAAGCCATCGACGGTACGGGCGCTTTCGCTCCATCCGGCACTCGCGCTCGCCTCGCTCTCCGCCGCGCTGGTCGCGGGCGGATGCGGCGACGACCGCAACTACCAGCCGGGCTTCACGGATCAGGCCGCGCTCGACGAGGACGCCTACAAGGCCGCGGAAGCGGCGAAGGCGAACGGCACGCCCGTCGCTTCGAAACCTGTGGCACCGAAGCCCGTCGCTCCGAAACCTGTGGCGCCCGCGCCTTCGCCGTCGTCCGATCCGCAGACCCCGTCCGCGAGCGTCGACGCGGCCTCGGCCATCGCAGAGGCGACGGGGACTGCGGGAACTGCGCAAGCAGAGACCGCACGGCCCGAGCTGTTCGAGTCTGACGGCGTGACCCCAAGCGCGGCCGGCCGCGGCATCGTCAACGCCGTTGTCGCCGAGCTCGCGCTGCCCGCGCCCCCGCCCATCGCGGAGGCGCCCGGCGAGGAGTCGTACCAGAAGCACGCGCGCGACCGCAGGTTCGACGAGTTCCGCCGCAAGGTGGCGCGCTATGCGCAGCTCAAGAAGGCGCTGCTGCCGCTCGGACGCAAGCTCGCCGACGGCACCGCGACGCCCGCGGAGCGCGCGCTCCACAACCGCCTCGAGGACGCGATCGCCGTCGAGTTCAAGCCGATCAACCGCTACATGTGGGACGAGCGCTGGAGCGAGTCCGACCGGGCGGCGATGGGCTGGATTCTCTTCGTGAAGCCCGACTGAGCCGCCTTCGCGCAGCGCAACGCACAAGCGAACCGCCGCCCCGATTGCTCGGGGCGGCTGTCGCTCTGTCAGAGGATGTGAGTCAGAGGTTGTCTCTCAGGACAAACTCAGTTCGCGTTCCACGCGGCGAGCAGCGCGGTGAGATCCTCGCCGTTGGTCGTGCCGTCGCGGTTGATGTCGCTGCGGCCGGTGCCGCCCCAGTTGCCGAGGAGCACGGCGAGATCGTCGCCGCCGATGATGCCGTCGAGCGTCGCCGAGAGGTCGGCGCGGTTGCTGCCGACGCACTCGGGGCAGAAGAAGGCGTACAGCTGGCCACCCTCGACGATCGGGTTCGCGATCGCGTAGTGGGACTGCATGTTGCCAACGAACCATCCGAGGCCGAGGGTGTCGCGCGCGTCGAACACGCCCGAGCTCTCCTCATCCTGGGTGAACGGCGCAGTGGCCGGCACGCCCGGAGCGCCGAAACGCGCGGTATCCGACTGCATGACGACCTCGACCGTGTCGGTCGCGACCGTGTAGAGCAGCGTCTTCGCCGAGTGCGGGTGGCCACCCGGATCCTCCTGGAGCATCACGCGCGTGCCGCCCTGGAGATCGTTGTAGACGGCGAGGTTGTCGCCCATCTCCATCACATCGGTGCCGTCGAGGAGCGCCTCGATCGTGCCGCCGGCGAGGACATTGTTGACATTGTTGAAGCGGAGGCGGTAGAGACGGCTCGCGTGCGACTGCGCCGCGCCGCCCGAGGTCGTGCTCATGCGGTCGGTGGTCACGAAGTAGAAGTCGGCCGGGTTCGCCGGATCCCACGCGCCGTCC